>CAIQXC010000673.1 GCA_903875675.1 Akkermansiaceae bacterium | reverse complement strand
TTTTGGATGGCCAGCATTGCCGGAAAAAGCCAGCCTCCGCGGGGCAAGGCCAAGCCGATCCGGCGGCCGGGTCCCAGACCCGCGTGGCGCAAGGCCCATGCCATGCCGTTGGCGGCACGATCCAGTTCGCGGTACGACCAGCGCCGGCCAGCCACCTCCAGCGCGATGTGATCGGGAAATTGTAGGGCACTGCGTTCGAAATAGGCATGCAGGCTGGCGGGCGGCGGATTGGCTGCCGTGCTGGCGTTGAGGACACTCGTCATGGATAGAAAATGGGGTTGAGGATCGCCGGTCCGTAGCTCGGCAGGCTGGGGGCGTGGGGCCGGCCTGGCAGCTAGGGCTTCGCCAGCTCCAACGCGGTGATGGACTCCTCCAGGATAGACAAACCGGCGGCCAACTCCGGCTCACTGATAGTTAGAGGAGGCATGAGTTTCAAGACTTCGTCGTGAGGGCCGCAGACCTCGATGATCAGGCCACGGGCAAATGCCTCCGCCAGCACTGCTGCCGCACCCTCGGGCCGCCCCATGTCGATTCCCAGAAACAGGCCCCGCCCCTTGACTCTAGAGCCCGGAATCCTGGCGGAAATCGCCTCCAGGCGCTTGCGGATTTGGTCGGATTTGGCGGCGATTTGCTGCTGGAGTGTGTCGTCCTTCCAGAAGCATTCGAGTGCTGTGGCGGCTGAGACGAAGGCGAGGTTGTTGCCGCGAAATGTTCCGGTGTGTTCGCCGGGTTCCCACAGGTCGAGGTCCGGCCTCATCAGCACCATCGCCATGGGCAGGCCGCTGCCGCTCAAGGATTTGGATAGACACACCATATCCGGCACGGCTCCCATCGCCTCAAAACTGAAAAACGTCCCGCACCTGCCGCAGCCTGCTTGCACGTCATCAAGGATGACCAACGAGCCGATTTCACGGGCAAAATCCACCAATTCCTCAAACCACCGCGATGATGCCACGTTCAATCCGCCCTCACCTTGGACGCTCTCCAGCAAAAATGCCGCCGGCACTTCGAACCCGCTGCTAGGGTCGGTGAGGTACTTGCGGATCAATTCCATCGTGTTGAGCGCAGGGCCGAAGTAGCCATCATAAGGCAAGCGGATGACATCCGACAATGAGGTGTATGCGCCGCGGCGACTCGATCCCCTGCCGGTTGCCGCCAACGAACCGAGCGTCATCCCGTGAAATCCATGGGTGAACGCCGCAATCATCCGCCGTCCGGTCACCTTGCGCGCCAACTTCATGGCTGCCTCCACCGCGTTGGTCCCGGTAGGACCGACAAATTGCATTTTGTAGTCTAACTTTCGAGGCGTTAGAATCAGGCGCTCGAACATCGCGATGAAGCGGCGCTTGGCGGCTGAGTGCATGTCCAGTGACAGGATGACCCCGTCGCCTGACAAATAGTTGATCATCGCATCCCGCATCCGCGGCTCGTTGTGCCCGTAATTCAACGCCCCGGCTCCGCTCAGGAAATCCACGTAGCTATTGCCATCCTCGTCCAGTTGGGTGGCACCGCGTGCCTGGGTGAATACCTTGGGGTATTTCCGGCAATATAGACGGACGTTTGACTCCAAGCGCGTGAAAGTTTCCATTTATTGTTAGATGTTAGCCGAAAGATCGTAGATGCAACCCAGCGGACGGTCAAAAGTTGTTTTCCGAAATCATTCAAGCTTTACGAGGTGGCGCATGCGCTCCATCAATGGGTCGGCGTTTCCTGCCAACGGCCATGACATTGCAATCGCAAGACATCTATCACTGGCCGCGTCGGCCGGACCGGGCGGCCCCCTGTGAACCGACGTTGATTCGTGTGGACGTGCCGGCTCACCGACCTGCAGCGCGGATCCGGTTGCGGGAGGTACTGCGGGAGGTCCTCGAAAGTTGGAGTGATGGTTTCCAGCAATGGCAGCCATGGTTGGAAACCCGGTGCGGCCCGCAATGGCCGGGATTGCTGGGCAAGCAAGCGCTGGATCTGAGTTTAAGCTACTCTGGGGAGGTCGGCTGGATCGGCTTGCTGCGGGGTGGCTGGATCGGTGTGGACGCCATGTTCATCCACCCCTTCCCGGAACTCGACGCAGTGGCAGGCGATTTCCTAGGCCCGGACCTCCAGGCGGAGATTCGGCGCTCCAGCGATCCGGCCCAAGCATTTGCGCTGGCCTGGACGGACATGGAGGCGCGGCTGAAGGGCACCAAAGCCGATTTGGTGGAATATCATCGCCGCGATGCGGCTGGGTTGACCAGCTGCCAAAGCCGCACTTTCATCCTGCCAGAACGGATCGCGCTAACGGTGGCTTGGCGCTGCCCACGCATGCAGGATTCTCATCGGAGACTCTCGGAAGCGTTGGGCCGGTGATGATGATTCAGAAGACCTAACATCGACCTTGTCTTGCAAGGGGCGACACCAAGCTGAAGAATTACAGCGACTTACTCAGGAAGACTGACCCCATCGGCCGAGTTCTTAGGCTTGAGGTCCAGACAACGACAAGGCCGGGAGTGTGGCACTCCCGGCCTTGCGCTTTTTGGGTTTGGTTTTTGGGTTTGGTTTTTGGAAGTACGGACTGGGTGCCCGCGCCTTCAAATCATCATTGGGCTTGCACCCGGACAAACAGTTTTGGAGCGCTCAACAGACTTGCGTCGAGTGTCACCGGAACCGTCTCTACATCACCAGCATTGGCAACGGCCGTGCCTTGGGTCGCACCCGTCGAGGTCCATGTCACCAAGTCCGCCGAGTGCCACACCGTGTAGGTTAGACCGGTGTTGACCGTGCGGGTGTATGAGAACGTGCCAGTCGCCTTGCTGAACGGCACACTGATCGGATTGACTGACTTGCCGCTCGTGGGGTCGAGGCCGAACGCATACTCTTGGAAGTTGCTCATGCCGTCGCCGTCAGCATCGCCGCTGGCGGGTTGCCCGCCAATGCCGTGAGCGGTGGCCCAGTCGGCATAACTCAGCGTCGCTGGAGCATTGTTGTAATGGCTGAGGATTTCTGCGGGGGTTAGAGCGCGGCTGTAGAGCGCCACGTCCTGGATGTAGGAAGGCGCGGTGGTGATACCGTTGCGCGAGCCGATCGTGAATCCGGGTTGGGTGGGACTTGCTGGCACATAAGTTGAGACCGCTGATCCCTCGAGGACACCGTTCACGTAGAGTTTGAACGTGGTGCCGTCATAGGTGCCGACAACATGATAGGAACTGCCTGCCACAGCTGCAGATGTTGCATTGATGATCGGATTGTTGGTTCCTGAACTCGTCCACTGCATCCCGAAGCCTGCACCGCCGCCATTGTTCTTCCAGATGGCATAACCGGTCCGTGAACCGGTGGTGCGATCCTGGAGAGCAACGAGGTATTGAACGGTCGAGTCGGTGGGCTTGACCCAGCACTCGACCGTGAATTCGTTCGGGTTGAGGCTTGGGTTAAATGCAACCCCCGTGCTTCCGCCGCCGTTGAAGAAGACTGACGAATTACCGTCAGACCTCAGACCGGCTTCACCCAAGGTATATGTCCCGCCGTAGGTGATGTTATTGAGGCCGCTGGCGATATCCACCGCTGTGGTGGCACCCGTGGCTTCGTTGAGAGGCCAGTAGGACACCGGAGCGCTTGCGAGCACCAACCCCTGATAGCCCGAGGCGACAGTGGTGATTTGGCGCAGCGTCAACGTGTACTCCAGTGTCGTCCCATCCTGCGCGGTGACCGTGTAGGTCTGAGGGCTGGTGAAGTTGCGCAGCGTGCCTGAGGGCGGAACGCAGGTGGCAAATGGCGACAGACTGAAGGTCGGTGCCACCGCGCTGACGGATGCGCTGCTTGGAACAACCATCTCCAGATTCACGCCGCTGGGGTCAATCGGCCATGCATTGCCACATCCTGGGGCGGCAACCTGCGACATAACCAAGCCAGTGGCCGCTGGTGTCACTTGAACCGTCACCGCGTATGAGTTGACGATTCCTTTGGCTGCGTCGGTGACGGTGTAGGTCACCGGGTTTTGCACGGCGAAATCAGGTGATGGCGCTGTGCCGCTGGCCGGTGAGCAGGTGCCGGACGTCAGGGTGACAGTCGGTGCGAGGGTCGCCAGATTCGTGCCATAAGGAACGGTCAGGGTGATGGTCATCGCGACCGGGTCAATGACGGAGGAGGCTCCCGGGGCGTCGAGGCTCAAGATCTGCGCCGAGAAGTCAACGGCGAACCACTTGGTCATCAGGTAGTGTTCGACCTCCACGCGCTCCAGTTCGGTGAGCACGCGGTCATAGATGATGACCTCGGCTTGGTATTGATTGCCCGCGTGGACACTGCCGCGGTCCTTGTTGAACGAGTCGGCTTGCACCGTGCCAGTTGTGACAACTTCCACCAGGTTGAAACCATTGTGGACGTCTGTGGGCATGGTGCCGCTCGAATTGATCAATGTCGGATAGTTTTGAAGCAGTCCGTTGACGTAGGTACGTCCATTCGTGACATTGCCGCTGGCGTCATTGCCCCACAATGCGGTGGCAGGATCGGCATCGGTGGACCCGCCCTCGCCCCGATGGAAGTGGTAGGCGTTCTGGTCGGTTAGCAAGAAGCTTTCGCCTTTGAACACGGAGAAGACCGTGCGGATGGCGGCGTCTTCGGTGAACATCAAGGATCCGCTTCTGGCGGCACCGTTATTCCAGGCGAAGAAGATCGCACCGAGACCTGTCTCCGTGCCCGAGTTGGCAACAAAGACCGGGCTGGCATTGCCGCCCGGCACCGTGGCGTCGGCCCCATGGCCGCTGAAGTCGCTCCACAAAGTAACCGGGTCACTGTCAGCCAAGTTCAGCGCTGAGGCATCAAACCAGCGGGCGTAGCCAGTCACCGGCGGGCCGGGCGGCAGGACGCGGACGGTCACGGTGTAGGTGTTCGTGACAGCCAAATCCGACGAGGTGACGACATATACCAGGGGGTTGGTGAAGTTGCGTGTTTCACCGGAAACAGCCGTGATGCCGTCCACCGTGCAGGTGGCTCCGGTGGATATGGCAAAGGTCGGAGCGAGCGTCGACGCATCTGTTCCATGCGGCACCGACCAATTGATGGTTGCGTCATGGCCCGAAAGCATCCCGATTGAGGCACCGGGACCGAAGCTGGCAATTTTTGCTTGTGGCACATTCACATAAGCCGTGTCCAACCTGTACTTGAATGCCAGGTAGGAACCAACGGCCGTCTTCTCCTCCGAAGTCAGTTCGCGGTCATAGATGATGAATTCGGCGATCCGCCCATTGAAGAACCGGCTGTAGGCTTGTTGTCCAAGTTGATAGGTGAATGATGGCAAGGACGTTGACTCTTCCATCAGCACATGCCACTGGCCATTATGCACGTGGCCGCTCGTTCCGTTCACATAGACTTGGCCGCCGTCTGCAAAATCGTTGCCGTCGCTTTGGTAGCCCGACTGATTCCAATTGACGCCATTGCCGCGAATGTTCTGGCTATCCGCATTGTGGCTTTGACAGAACATGCCATCCAGTCCGGTCGCCTCGGCATCCTTCCTGCAAACCGCGAAGACCGTTTTGATGGTTGTGGCAGACGGTCCTTCCAAGAACTTGCCGGTTCCATCCCATTTCACGGTTGGCAAGCCATTAAGATCACCCGCGAGGTATTGCGGTTGGGTCGTGGTGTCCGCGTTGGCGGCATTCTGACTGTATCCGCCGAGGTCTTTCCACTGCTGGACAAATAGATTGCCACCGTCTGCCCGCACTTGGCTCGCATCTCCGGTATCAATGGCGTCCGCCTTCAGCCAAACGGCGAGGCCGAAGTCCACACCGGCCGGGCCAGGAGGCAGAACGCGAACGGTCACGGTATAGGTGTTAGTGACGAGCGAATCCGAGGAGGTCACCACGTATGCCACCGGGTTGGTGAAATTATAGGGGGCACCGGAAACGCGGTTGCAGGTCGCGCCGGGGGGCAACGCGAAGGTGGGTGCCAACGTCGTCACATCCGTGCCGTGTTGCACCGTCCATGTAATCGCGGCGGCACTGCCCGTTTGCGGACCAACGACGGCCCCTGGCCCGAAGCTGAGAATACTCGACTGCGGCCTGTTGTACGGATCGGTTAGTGAGAAGTAGGGACCTGCGCCGATGACGTTTTGCATGGAATCCCATGCAACCCCGGTGCCCTTTGCGAAGCGGGCCTCCATC
>CAIQXC010000672.1 GCA_903875675.1 Akkermansiaceae bacterium | reverse complement strand
GTTGGCAGATGGCCTGCTCGCGCTCGACAGTTTCACGTGGCGTGATGGCGAGACGCTCCTCGCCGAAGGCTGTGCCAGCCTGCCGGTCCCTCGGGATTTTACCCAATGGCGCGATACCCTCGCCAAGGACAGCCGCCCCGCCTCCGTTACCCTGCAATCCCGCGTGCTCGCCCTCAGCCTGCTCCAACCGTGGCTGCCGGTCACCAACCAACTCGACCCCCGCGCCACCGCTCAATGCCACATCAACTTGTCTGGAAATTACGCAGAACCGGCCATCGATGCATCCCTCGAATGCATCAACATCCGCACGGCCGCAAATCCCAAACTCCCCCCGGCCGCACTCAAACTCGCCCTCAAGTCCGCCGCCGACCGCCTCAACCTCAATGGCTCGCTAACCACTCCGGATTACCCGCCGGCGGTTCTATCGGCTTCGATGGTTTTCCGCCCTGCCGTTTGGGCCGCCACCCCCGCCACCCTCGACCAAGAGGAATTCTCGGCGGAGGCCGCTCTGCCGCGCCTCGACCTGTCGCGCTTTACCTCCTTGCTGCCATCGGCTAGGCAACTTTCGGGCGTGCTAACCGGCAATCTCAAAG
The DNA here is from genome assembly GCA_903875675.1 of Akkermansiaceae bacterium. Lineage (GTDB taxonomy): Bacteria > Verrucomicrobiota > Verrucomicrobiia > Verrucomicrobiales > Akkermansiaceae > Luteolibacter. The sequence goes on along the minus strand of CAIQXC010000672.1, from coordinate 970 downwards.
CTGCTGGCAAATTCACCGCGCCCGACCTACTCGGCAGCCTTCACCTAACCAATGCGGGGATCGTCTTCCACGATCCCAAGTTGCCCCAGGTACAAGCCGCCGCCGCCGATATCGACCTGACCCTCAAAACCGTGACCCTCAAAAACTTGCGGGCCGAGATCGCCGGCGGCAGTCTAACCGGAGGCGGCACCCTCAGCCTAAGCGACGGTATGCCCGCCTCCCTGGATTTTCGCCTGCGTGGTGACCATCTGCCGCTTTTGCGCAACGACCAGCTCATCCTTCGCGCCAATATCGATCTGCGCCTACAAGGGCCCTGGCAAACCGCCGCCCTAACCGGAACTGTCGGTGCCGTGGACAGCTTGTTCTATCGCGACATCGAACTGCTGCCCCTCGGCATGCCGATGGGCATGACCTTCACCGTTCCTGCCGTCACCGCTTTGCCTAAAATCGATGCCCCGCAAACATATATGCACGCCCTGCCCGCGCCCTTTGACGCCTGGAGCCTCAACCTCGCCCTGCGCACCCAGGACCCCTTCCTCATTCACGGCAACCTCGCCACCGGCCGCGTCGATGCCAACCTGCGCCTCGGCGGAACCCTCGGCACACCTCAAACCGAGGGCACTCTCACTCTAACCGATTTTTCAGCAGCCTTGCCCTTCAGCACGCTCAAAGTGAAATCCGGGTTGCTGCGTTTCACCCCCGGCAGCGGCTTCGATCCAAGCCTGGAACTGCGCGGCACCGCCGAACCCCGCCCCTATCGCGTTGATTTCTATGCCTACGGCAGGCTGTCCTATCCTCAACTTGTCCTGACTTCCAACCCGCCGCTGCCGGAAAATGAAATCATGACCCTGCTGGCCACCGGCACGACGAGCGCCGGCTTGGAAAACACCCAGGCAGCATCCTCGCGCGCCATTCAACTCTTCGCCGAGGAAGTCCGCCGCGGCCGGGTGCCCTACTCCAGCCAACTCCG
>CAIQXC010000671.1 GCA_903875675.1 Akkermansiaceae bacterium | reverse complement strand
TAGAGTTGGAGAGTAAGTCGCCGCATGACTCATCTGAAAAATTGTGAAAAGCCTCAAATTTCAAGCATTGATAATCAACGGATTACAGCGACTTACTCAGGAGGACTGACCCCATCGAAGTCAACTGAGATGAAATAAGGGCTCTGTGAGCGGCGATGCCAATGATATGGCGCTTGCCGGAAACGCGGGTTTGGACGGGTGGTTCTTGGTCATCGGCGGTCATAGACGCGCCGCTGCAATGCGGCAATGATTCTTGCGCGGTTCCTAAGCCTCGCCCATCTGCTGGTGGATGATACGCGTGATTTCCAAGGCCACGCCGAGGGCGGCGGTACCTTGTTGGCCGCTGACGGCGGGAGCGGCACCGGCAGCTACGCTGGTGACAAAGGCTTCCAATTCGAGGCGCAATGGCTCGCCGGGTTGCACCGCCACCGCTTCGCGTTTGATTTCCATCCCCTCTTTCCAGTGGATGTGGCCGGATTGCTCCTGATAATCCAACGACAGATAGCAATCCTGCTGGAACACGCGCAACTTGCGCAAGCGCTCCGGGCTAATACGACTGGCGGTGACGTTGGCGACACAGCCGTTCTCGAAGCGCAAGCGGGCATTGGCAATGTCCTCCTGGCTGGTAAGCACGGCCACCCCGACGGCGTCAATGCTAGCGATGGGTGAGCGAACGAGGTGGAGAATAATTTCCAGATCATGGATCATGAGGTCGAGCACCACGCCGATGTCGATAGATCTGTTAGGAAATGGTGAGAGGCGGTGGGCCTCAATGAAGCGAGGGCGGGAGAGTTTTTTCTCCAACTCGCGGAGCACCGGGTTGAAGCGTTCGATGTGGCCAATTTGCAGCACCCGGCCACTGCGTTGCGATGTTTCCACCAACACCTGCGCATCGGCCACGCTCGGAGCGATGGGCTTTTCCATCAAGACATGCACGCCTAATTCCATGAGACGGCATCCCACATCACGGTGCGCCACGGTCGGCACCGCCACACTCGCCACGTCACACAGTTGCGCGAGGGCTTCCAAACTCGTCACCGCTTGGGCACCAAACTCGGCTGCCACCGCCGCCGCCCGCCCGGCATCCGCATCATAGACGGCGGTAAGCACCGCGTTATCCAACAACGAATACACCCTGGCGTGGTTGCGCCCCATGGCTCCCGCCCCCGCGACTCCGGCTCGAATGGTCTGCATGCCGCGACGTTAGAGCGGCAACGGCTTGCCGGGCAAGCCCGCGCTGCAATTACTTCCAGGAAATCACATCATCCGATCCATTGTAGGGCGGTGGATTTCTGCCCCGGCCCTCTTCACCGCCCTTTTTGCCATCATAGCCGTAGGTCCATGCCACAAATGATTGGTCGCGTGGTTCAGTATCCGAATACACGGCCAAGCCTTTGGTGTCCAAATGGGAGTCATTTTTGCCAGGTGTGGTGGTATTCATATCCACCAGCACGGCGTTGGGGTTGGTGGATTTGAAGGCATTGACGGCCATCATCCACTGGCGGCCCCAGGGGTCGTTGAGCACCCCATCAGGAGTCACCCCGTTCTTCTTTTTCTCGGCAAGCTTAAAGACCATATACACCTGCTCCTTGGGATTGATGTCCTTCACATCGCATGCGACGGGATGATAAAGCAGAGTCTCGCCCAAACCGCCCAGCGCCGACACCACAATGCCATTGGAAAACTCGCCGTTCACCTCGCCATAAACCGTGTCTTGGCCAGCCGCACGCTGGTCATAAGGAAGCAACGGGGTGTTGTTATCGGCCTCAAACGAGGCTATTCCCACCTCCAATTCTCTAATCTGCGCCACGGCCTGCACCTTTCTGCCCTTTTCAAGGATTTTAGGCATGCCAAGCATGGCCATGGTCGCCATGATGCCAATGATGGTGATGACCACCAACAACTCGACCAAGGTAAAGCCGGGCGAGCGGCGCGAACAGGGTTGCAGAAGGGTTTGCATGGCAGCGAGTGTAATGGGAACCACCCCGCTTGTCCACCCATCGCTGCAAAAATTCCACGCCGAGGCCCGCTTTTGCCGACTTGCCCAGAGGATCCAGCCACGAATCTTGACTTTCGCGCTTGAATGTTGGCTCGGAAAGCGCTCTTCTTGTCCTTGTTCGGGCAGTGCCAGGCAAAGCCGTCACCCGCATGCCCACCCCCAATTCCTAACCTTGATTTCCAAATGAGCCTACCAGAGGGAAATGATCCAGTAAGTCCGCGTGAAGCCTCACACTCCGCCACCGCTGCCCACCCGGCGGCCGCGCCGCCAACCAAACCAGCCAAGGACAAGCGGCGATTGCCGTCTCAAATCGTCTTTTACAGTTATCCTAAATTCCTCTACACTTGGCCCGTGATTTTTCT
>CAIQXC010000670.1 GCA_903875675.1 Akkermansiaceae bacterium | reverse complement strand
CCATTGAGAAACTCACGAAGAATCTCCGGGTGCTCACCGAAAATCCGTTTGAACACAATGTCGCTGCGGGGATCGAGAAAGCGTGTCATTCCGCCACAGGGTACCTACCCGCGCTCCACCTGTCAACCCGCCGCAAAGCCGACCAGGGACGCCGGTTGTTTAACGAGACAGATGAATCATTCCAATTCGTTTGAGGAGACCCTGTAAATTTTAATGCTCGATTTGTAGGGCGTTTGTGAACCCAACAACTCTCCCGGTTGAGCCAAAGCGGCGTGGCAGGCCCGCTCCCTTTCCTCAGCACTCCATGCAGTGGCTGCTCATGAGCCGCGCAGGTATGGACTGCTTGTGGCAAGTGAAGCACGATACTGCTTTGGCTCGATGCCTCGTCGCACGGCCACCCCAGCAAGCCTCACTTCTCACCAGGATTCTGGCTCGCGCCAGCTTAAAGGTCAGCACGGTGACGCTCGACGGCCGCTTGGTCGCCCTCACGGCGCGCGAATATGAGTTGCTAGAGCTCCTCGCCCGGAACCGCTACGGGGTGGTAACACGCTGGGAGATGCATGAGCAACTTTTTGACGAGCGCGACGATTCGATGTCGAATAGGCTCGATGTTTACATCTACAAGCTGCGCCAAAAATTTGGCAAAGCGCGGATTCTCACCCGTCGGGGGATGGGCTAGCAACTCGTCGCATGAAGCCCCTGCTCCACAGTTTGCAGCGCTGGCCCGGTGTCCTCCACCCCCAAGGAGTTCATTCGCCTGAACTCAGCTCAGTTGCTGAGCTTGGCGAGCTTGGCGGCAATTTCGCCGCGAAGCGCGTCAAATACGCCCTGCGCAGCGGCTCCTTCCGCTAGCGCGCCTACCGGCAGCCCGCGGGCACTGGCTCGGACAAACAATGGGTCGCGCGGAATTTGCGTTTGGCACAGCCATTCGGGGGGTAGCAAATGGCGGAGTGCCAGCCCTACGTCACGGCTTTCGGGCAAGTCAGCTTGGACCATTGATAGGCACACACCCAGTACATTGAGGCGCGGATTGCTGATGCGCAGGCGGCCGAGCTCCTCGAGCAATTTGGGCACGGAGCGAATCCCCAACGGTTCAGCCTGCTGGGGAATGAGGATGGAATCGCAGGCGGCGACCACATCGCCGCTGATACCAAAGAGGCCGGCAGCGGTATCGATGAGGCAGAGTTGGAAGCCGACAGCGGCGGCACCCCGCAAAAATGCCCGCACCCGTGCCAGATGGCCGCCCGCCCCGCCGACGTCGTATTCGCTGGCCCGGCCGCTGGGCACCAGCGAGAAGGTGGCTAAGCGGGTGGCTACCACCATTGGCTCCAGCGGCAGGCTGGGATCGGCAAGAAAGTCGTAAAACCCGCTCAGCAGCTGAGATTGGCGGGTGAGCGAATGACCGACGGCCCCCTGGGGATCGGCGTCCACCAAGAGGGTATTGACGCCGGTCCGTGCGAAGGCATGGGCCAAATTGATCGACAGAGTGGTTTTACCCACTCCGCCTTTTTGACTGGAAACAGCAATACTGGTCACGCTTTGGAGGAAATTGTGGCGCCAACCTAGCTTGTGCTTGCCAGAGGGGAAGTTTTTTATTTAGCGTGGAAGCGCGGCGCAGTCGGAGCCCAAAGCGGCGCGCTACTAAAAAACCATCATGAAGCTCACGGTTATGATCAGGCGGGTAGGTGTGGCTCTTGCCGTAAGCGGCATGGTCCTGCTAGCGGTGACGTCGTGTCGCAAACAGGCCTCGGTAACAGCGGATGAGCCAACGGTGCTGGCACCCGAGTTGCGGGCCAATAGTATTGCCGGGTTGCCGGGCTTGATTTATCAAAGCCAAGCCAAATCGCCGATTCGCTGGCAACCATGGGTCCAGGAAACTTTTGAGCGGGCCAAAGCGGCCAAACGCATGGTATTTTTGGTCATCGCCATGCCGCAGCAAAGTGCTTATCACAAGGTTTTGAGTGATATGTCAGGCGATGCGGCGCTGGTGGCACAGATCAATGACAATTATGTGCCGGTTCTCGTCGATGCCGATGCAAGCCGGGAACTGGGGCTGCTGGCGGCCGATCTGGCGCTGGAAATCAAGGTGCCGGTGCAGTTGCCAATGTTTGTGTGGTTGACGCCTGACGCCAACCCTGTGGCATGGATTCCGGTATCGGGAGGGACGACGAATTCCGCTCGCGAGTTGTTTGACAAATCACATGCCTTGCTGATGCGCTCGTGGACTGGCGATCCAGATTACGTGAGAAAAAACAGTGAAGCCGATAATAAGTCACGGCGCATCAGAATCGGCATCCGCCGCAACGAAGATCAAGCCAGCAAGCAGCCGGCCCTTGATGTGGTCAAAGCGATCCGCCAACTCACGTCGTTCTACGATCCGGTGTCCCGTTCGTTTGATCAAGCCGGCGGGCAGTTTCCATCCGGCACGCTGGAATTGCTAGCCAGCGCGGCCATCACTGAGTCTTTGCCAAAGGAAGAGCGAGCACGCAGTTTGAGCATGCTCAAAGAGTTGCTCAAAGACCTGCTTCCGAGCCCGATGTTCGACCCACTTGATGGCGGTCTCTTCTCGGTGCGGCGCTCAGGCAACTGGGCCTTTCCAGTGTTCGACCGCGAAGCCGGTGGCCAGGCTCGGGCCATCGCCGCCTTGCTCCGGGCCTATCAGGCGACCGGTGATCCGCTGGTCCTCGAGCGGGCGCTGGGCGTGCTCGCCTACGTCGAAAAATCCTTTTCCGCCCACGGCGGCGGCTTCGCCATCGGCGACTCGCCCGGCGAACGGTCCACATGCTGGTTGTGGACGATCGAGGAAATCCGCAAGATCCTGCCCGCCGACGATGTGGCGTGGTGGACGGCCGCCACCGGTATGCGCGGCTTGGGAAATCTACCGTACGAAGCGGATCCAACCCGTGAATTTTTCCGCGGCAACACCCTCGGTTGGACGAAGCCCATGAGTGAAATCGCCAGTGGGCTGGGGCTTACTCCGGAGGCGTTCAAGCCCCGTTTTGAGGCAGCTCGCAAAATCCTGCTTAAAGCGCGTGACGAGCGCCTTGGGGCCGTCACGCGGGATGAAACCGAGCATGCCGCCACCACCTTGCGGATGGTGTCGGTCTATGCGCTGGCCTATGGAGCGACGGCTAATCCTCTGTTGCGTGACAAGGCGGTTGCTTTGCTCGGGCATGTCCGCAAGACGTTTAGTGACGGCCCCCAGCTCTGGGCGTATGCCACCAAAGCCCCGCCGTCAGTGGCAGCGGGCCGCGCCTTCCTCTACGGCCTCGCCTTGCAGGCCACTCTTGACGTGGCAGATATCACCGGCGAGGAAAAGCACCTTGCCTGGGCCGATGATCTTGCCAGCACCGCAGCTGAGCGCTTTACCGCCTCGAATTTCCTCAAGGAATGCCCGGATAATGCCAAAATTATTGATCTGCCGGTCACCGACCTGACGATGCTTTTTGATGAGTCCTCTGCGGGCCTCATTTCGATGGCGGAGTGCCGATTGGCGGCGCGGGGCAGGCCCTTGGTGGAATCGTTGAGCCGGATAACGGTTCCGCTGCCGATGGTCGCCCTCGAGCAACCGGTGATGCACACGGACTTGATTCAAGCCACCTTGGTGCGCCATTACGCGCCGCTGGTTCTTTGTGGTAAGCTCCTCACCCCGGCCATGGAGGCCGCCCTTACCCGCTTGCCACTGCGTTTGGTGAAACGCCGGGTAGCCACCGCTGCGGATGGCGTTGCTGACGGAGTGGTCAAGATTATTCGGGCCGATCAATCAAGTTTGGAGGCGGCCACTCCGGAATCCTTGCAAGATGCTCTCTTGCCATCTCCGGCAAATCGGTGAATAGTTCGCCGCCCTCCATTGCCCACACTTTATGAAATTCACATCTACCGTTTTATCACTGGCCATCTTCGCCGGATTTTCCGTCGCTCATCTGGCTTCCGCCGCTCCCGTCGTTCTTAAGGACGGTACGGTATTAAAAGGTGAGTTCACCCTCAAGGACAAAACTGTCTTGATAGGTGAGGTCATTCGCATCGATGGCGATTCCTACGTCATCGAGTATCATCGCAAGCCCGGTATCGGGGAGCAGAGAATCGTCCCCAAGGCGGATATCGTCAAAATGGTCACCGACAAACCCGACGCCAAGGCGTTTGAGGCCATCGCCAAGTTGACGCCAACCCCCGATTTTCTAACGGCTGACGATTACCAGCAGCGGATCCAGGCGGTGAAAGCCTTTTTGCTTAAATTTCCTAAAGGTTCCAAGGTGAAGGAGGCCACCGAGATTCTCAAAACCCTAAGTGATGAGAGTGCCGAAGTGGCCGCCGGAGGTCGAAAAGTGGACGGACTCATCATCAAGGCCGCAGAATACCGCGCCAATGCTTTTGACATGGATGCCCGCATCCTGGAGGGAAAAATCCGCAGGGCCGCCAAGAATGCCCAATGGCTCACGGCCTTGCGTGCCTTCGCCGAGTTGGACAAGGAGTATCAAAGCGCGGCGTGTTATCGGGAGGTGTTACCGGTGGTGGTCAATGCCTTGCAATCCCTGCGCGGCCAAGTTGACGCCAGCCTCAAGACGTTTGAGGCCCGCATGGACAAGCGCAAGGCGGAAATTGATTCCTTGCCCCCGGGCGAACGCCAGAATACCCAAAAGGCCATCGATGATGATACCGCTAAGCTGGAAAAACTCTATCAGCGTGAGAAGGCCGCTTCCCAGCTTTGGGTCACCCCCAATGCCGATTTCAAGCAATCCCTCGACGATAACCTCAGCTTGGCCACATCGGAACTTCAGCGACTCAGCACTTTACCGCCTGTTGCTGCCGACGGTGGCAAGATTTTCCGGCATGCTTGGAAAGTTCTTCACAGCGAAGCAGATGCTGAAGAAATGACCAAGGAACTCGCCATCGTCGAGGCCGCCGCTCTGCCACCGCGTTATCTTAAATCCCTGCAAGACGCTGCCAAAGCCAGTGGCCTGACGCCCGGTGAGGAAAAATAATCCCTCTGGATTCATGGATAGCCCGCGCAACGCCACCCGCTTCCGCCAAACTGCGGAAACCACCATTGACCTCTCTATCGATCTGGATGGCACGGGCGTGGCGGATGTCGCCACCGGTATCCCGTTTTTCGATCACATGCTTACCCTGTTTGCTAGGCATGGCTTGTTCGATCTGAGGGTGAAGGCAATCGGCGATCTAACGGTTGACTTCCACCACACTGTGGAAGACACCGGTATCGTGCTTGGCGAGTGCCTGCGCGAGGCGCTTGGTAGCAAGCTGGGAATCGGCCGCTACGGTTGCGCCTATCTGCCCATGGATGAGACACTGGCACGGGTGGTCGTCGATCTGAGCAACCGGCCGCACCTTGAGTTTCGAGCCGCCGTCGGGACGGCCTCCGCGCCGAATTTCCCCTTCACGCTCGTCGAGGAGTTTTGCCGGGCGCTTGCATCTAACCTGCGTGCCAATATTCATGTGGAGCTGCTTTACGGCCGTGATGGCCACCACATCGCCGAAGCCATCTTCAAAGGTGTGGCCCGAGCCCTGCGTGACGCCTGCCAGCGGGACGCCCGGGTCAAAGGCATTCCCAGCACGAAGGAAGCGCTGTGAAGGTATCCCTCATCGATTATGGCGCGGGCAACCTGCGCAGCGTCGCCAATGCCCTGGCCGCCCTTGGAGTGGAACCTAGCATTGCTGGCGCGGCACCCGATTTGACGGATTCGACGCATTTGGTGCTCCCCGGTGTGGGTTCGTTTGGGGATTGCATGGGACAATTGGCCAGCCGTGATTTGTTGGATCCGATCCGTCGTTGGGTTCTCGCGGGGAAGCCGTATTTGGGGATTTGTCTTGGCTACCAGATATTGTTGGATGCCAGCGAGGAGAGTCCCGGGGTGGCCGGGCTGGGTCTGGTGCCAGGCACGGTGCGCCGCTTCAAGGAGATGCCCGGATTAAAGATTCCGCACATCGGTTGGAACTCAGCCGAGCCGCGAACGCCGGATGCGGGTCGTTGGCAGGGCCTGGGTACCGAGCCGTATTTCTATTTTGTGCATTCCTATTTTCCGGTGCCGGACGACGCCTCGGTGATTGCCGCGCAGAGTTCATACGGCGAGGACGTCTTTGCGGCCGCCATCGAGTTGCCCAACCTCCTCGCCTGCCAGTTCCATCCGGAAAAAAGCCAGCAAGCAGGCCTGCGCCTCATCAGCAATTTCCTCGGTCTCGCTCCATAAGCCCTAGCCCCGTGTAAGACGCAGGCAATCCAATCAGGTCCAACACCGCGGGTCTTGAATTTTTCGTTAGGTCAAAATTCTCTCGCTTGTGCCTTGAAGTATTCAAAATCGAGCCCCTTGGGATCAGGACGCTTTTCACCTTGCTGGCGATTCTTATCAATGGGACTCTTGGGCGCTACCTCATCAGACTCGGAAAGCAAAAGAACTCTAACATCTTAGTGGCTAACGGCCATCGTACTTTCACCGATTGTATGCAAATTCCAACCTGATGGCCAGATGCGGGGATGACGCCTATCGCGCTCATCTGTGTGTGGGGTGTCGGGCATACGGCTTGACGGCAGTGGCGGTGGCTGGCACTTTCTTGGCCTGCCATGCACGACGACCTCACAGCGCTACTTGGACGCACGATTTCCGAAGGAAAAACCAAGCGTATCATTGAAAAGAAGGATGATTTGACTCGCGTTATCCTGTTAGCCAAGGATGACATCACGGCTGGGGACGGGGCCAAGCACGATGTGATTCCGGACAAGGGCCGGATTGCGACCCAGACCGCCTGCAATGTTTTCCGTTTGCTCAAAGACTGCAAAATTCCGGTGGCCTTCGATGCCCAGGGCGGGCCGGATTGGTTCATCGCGCCCAAGTGCCAGATGCTGCCCTATGAAGTGGTCACCCGGCGCGAGGCCCATGGTTCGTTTCTCAAACGAGCGCCGCATCTCGCCAAGGGCCAGTTGTTTCCACGGCTCATCGTCGAGTTTTTCCTTAAAACGAAGGACCGCCGCTGGCAGCAGCATGAGCTGACCTGCGACGATCCTTACATGATTTGGGACGAAGCGGCAGCCACCATCAGTCTGTATCATCCCGCCAAGCCGTTTGCCACGCAACAACCGTTTCTCGTGATGGCGGAAAGTGAGGTGTTCACCCAGCCCGGTGAAAGCGAGTTGTTTGTGGAAATGTCGCGCCGTGCCCGCCAAACATTTCTCGTTCTCGAAAAAGCCTGGCAACTACTGGGCCGCAAACTCGTCGATATGAAGGTCGAATTCGGCATCGATCCCTCCGGCCACTTGCTCCTCGCCGACGTCATCGACAATGATTCTTGGCGGGTGCTGGAGGACGGTGCCTACATCGACAAGCAAATTTACCGGGATGGCGGCGAGTTGTCAGATGTTGTTAGAAGCTACCAACTTGTCGAGCGACTCACCGCTCGCTTCGGGCTGCCGCAGCAGCGCGTGATCCTTTGGGCGGGCTCGCCGAAGGATGATCTCAACGGGCTCGCCGAAGCCGTGGAGCGACTCTCGGAGGGACAAATCCCCACGGTTGCAATGGCCTGTTCGGTACACAAAGAACCCGTGCGTAGTCTGTTGGAACTGGCGCGGCTCACCCAGGAGGTGCCCGATTGCGTGGTGCTTGCTTGCATCGGCATGTCTAACGGTGCCGGGCCGACGCTCTCCGCCGCCACCAGCGTGCCGGTCATCACTTTGCCGGCCCAATATGAATCCTTCCCGGACGACGTCTGGTCGTCGCTTCGCACCCCTAGCAATGTGCCGGTGATGACAGTGCTCAATCCCACCAATGCCGTCCTTGCCGCGCTGGGGATTCTCGCATTGCACAACCCTCAGCTCCACGCCTGCCTGCGCAGCGCCATCGAGGAACGCAGCACCAATGTGGTCGTGCTGGAAAATTGATGCGTGCCGCTTGGGTTGGCTTGCCGTGCCTCAGGCAATGGGGCTCCCACAAGGTCAGGCGTTCTGAGGCCGCGGTTGCGGCTATTGATAGGACGATTCCACGCGCTGAGCGACGTCGCGGTAGCTGTAATCGACTTCGTAAATTTGTTTGAAGCAATCCAGTGCCTGCGTTTTGTCACCCATTTCGTTGTGGAGGATGCCTTTTTCGTAGAGGACTTCCTTCTTGGTGTTGTCCATGGCATGGAGGTCGGCGATGGCGTCCGACAACTGTTTGATGGAGAGGTCGAACATCCCCTTAGCCTTGAAAGTCCGGCCTAGCAACAGTAGCACCTTGGTGCGAATGTGCGGATTGCGCGTCGCCTGCTGGAGGTGGAGAATCGCTCCGCTGTGGTCACCGGCCTGATAGAGGGCGTTGCCCAATTCATAGCGCAGTTGAGGGTCAGTTGGGTTCTGTTCGACGCGGCGCTTGGCCTCGGCGACCACTAAGGCAAGGCGCTCGGCTTTGTGGGCGGCGAGTGCGGCTTGGAGGTCGGCGTTGCTGGGGTCGGCGGCGGCGGCGGCCTCGAGGTTGCGGATATCGGACTCGGCGGCGCGGTCTTTCATCTGGCCGGCCTTGGTGCTGAGGGCGACGTCTCCATTGCTGAGAGTGTGCGCCCATTCGTAGAATGTCTGGGCGTTGTGCCAGTCTTCGAGTTGCTCGTAGAGGTTCGCCAGATCCTTGACAGTGGTGAGGTGGTTCGGATCCGCGTTGTATTTCTCGATGGTGCGGTCGCGGCGTTCTTCCAATTGTTCCTTGGTGAGGCCGGTTCGGGTGGACTTTTCGAGCTCCTCCACTTCAGCCGCATTGCGCATCAGGCTGCGCATATCAGCGTTCTCGTCCCACTTGGCTTTGGCCATGGATGCCCGGGCCGAGGCGTTCTTGGCACCGGCGATGGCGGCGGAGTCGGTCGGGTGGTGTTTGATAATGTCGTTGTAAACGTCTGAGGCGACCAGGTGCAGGTCGCGGGTGAAATAGAACTCGGCAAGTTTGTGCAGCAGTTTGGCGTTTTCGGGGTAGCCTTTGCGGACGGTTTCCAAGGCGAAGGCTGCGGACTCGAACAATTCCATGCGGACGAAGGTATCGAAGAGCAAATCGTTAGCGGACTCGTTGTAGGGGTCCTTTTCGAGTTCCTTTTCAATGAGTGGGAGGCTGCCTGCTGGATCCTTTTTTGCTTGGCTGGCGAGTTTCATCAGGCCCATGCCGCCGGTCTGAATACTGAAGAGTCCGCCCTTTTTCTTGGGGCCGCCGCAGAGTTGGATCTCACAATTGCGCAGGATCTTGCGCCCGTCCAAAAACCCAGGACCGTCCTTGAGCACGGCCTGCAACAGGCTCACGGCATAGGACAGATTGTTGGTTTGAACGGCGCTGAGGGCTTTGAGCCAAAGGGGCTTGAGGTTGTGCGGGAGTTCTTTTTCGGTGATCTCAGGCATGGCTTGGGGACGGGGATGAGAAGTTACGGGAAAGGAGTGATGGCGGAGCGCTTAGCATGGCGCGTGTCCGCTGCCTTGGCAAGCGTCCGTTGCAATTGAGGCAAAACTTCCTCGAAATTTGAATTGTGAAAAAAAACCCGCGATTTTCGGATTGACAGTGTGGGGCCGGGTTCCTAGATTGCGCCCCCCTTCGCCTGCGACGGTGGCCGTTCGCCGCGCCCGAAGATTTCCCATAAAAGCACATGAAGACGTTTTCCGCCAAGCCGCACGAAGTCGAGCGCAAATGGTTTGTGATCGATGCCAAGGACAAAATCCTCGGCCAGGTCGCCGTGGAGGCAGCCCGCCTGCTCCGTGGCAAACACAAGCCGATATTTACCACCCATGTTGACACGGGCGATTTTGTCGTCGTCATCAATGCCGACCAAGTATTGTTGAGTGGCAACAAGGAGCAAGCCAAGATTTACACGCGTTTTTCCGGCTACGTCGGCGGCAAGCATGTGGAGACCCCGCGGCAAGTGCGGGAGCGGCGCCCAATTTTATTGGTCGAGCGGGCGGTGTGGGGAATGCTTCCCAAGACCCGTCTTGGCCGCGCCCAATACGGCAAGCTCAAGGTGTACGCTGGCGAGGCCCACCCGCACGAAGCTCAGCAACCCACTGTTTACGAAGTTCGCTAACTAACAATCCATTCTTACTCATGACCGCCACTCCCACCACCAGCGCCACAGGTCGCCGCAAAACCGCAGTTGCCCGTGTATGGATGACTGAAGGCACCGGCCAAATTGCCATCAATGGCCGCCACTTCGAAGAATATCTGCCCACTGCGGAACTCCAGAACAGCATCTTGGCTCCCTTCCAGCAGCTCACGCTGGTCAACAAGTTCGATCTCCGAGTCGTGGTTAAGGGCGGTGGTATCCATGCCCAAGCCATCGCCATCCGCCACGCCATCAGCCGATCGCTCACCCAGGTGGACCCGGAAAACCGCAAGGTCATCAAGCCACTTGGCTTTCTGACCCGAGATCCGCGCATGAAGGAACGCAAGAAGTCCGGCCAGCCCGGTGCTCGCAAGCGCTTCCAGTTCTCCAAGCGTTAAGTCCCGACGGGGGATCATTTCCCCCTCTGGATTCACTTTGGGTTCTTCAACAGGCCAGCCATGGCTTGGCCAACGTCCATATAGGTCTCAGCGTTACCGCCGCAGTGGCTGTTTCCGCTGCCACCTTTCGATCATGGGTTGGTATAACAGTGGCCACATTGGCATCAATCTGCGCTGAGGTATTTGTAGTCTTGGAGGTTGAGGGACTGGAGGAGGCCGGCAGCATCGTCGTAGAGGAGGACGAGGTAGTTGCCTGGCCCGCCGACCGGGATGGAGGGGAGTTTTTGCGAGTGGCAGCGCAGGGGAACGTAGCCCTCTGGATAGAGGATGGGGGATTGAGTTAAGGCCAGGCGTTTGACCGTGACAGCAGTCCATTTTCCGTTAGGGGAACGGATTTCCACTTCGTGTTCAGGGGTATGTGAGACGGAGACAAAGGTGGCGGAGCGTTTGGTGACGGGTTCCATTTGCCGGAGTCGGAGAATACGTATGGCCCAATACGCGGGTTTGTTTTCGGATGCGGGGATTTGTTCGGCAAAGGCGATGAGGGTGATGGTGTGACCTGCGGCAAGGGTGATGCGGGTCACACCATCACTCACGCCGGGGCGTTTGAGGGTGAATTCATGCGGGCCGGGTTTGAGACCGATGCCCCCGGTGACGTCGCCCAGAATGTAGCCGTCGGGATTCATCGATTCACCGTCGATGAAGAGCCGCAGTTTGTCCTGGCCTTGCGCCACGGCATCGATGAGGCGGGCAAAGGCGGGGATATCGGCAGGGGTAGCCGGGGCTGCTGTGGACGTTAGAGAGCCGCTGAGAAGGCAGGCGGCCGCGGCCAGGGCGAGGTGGAGAATATCAGAAGGAGTTTTCATGGATGACGGAGCATTTCGATTGATCAGGGTTGATATCGCCGTCGCCGTTTCGCTGGCCGGGATCGGCAAACAGGGTGAAGACCTTGCGGACCTCTGCGAGAACTTGCGGCGCGGAGTTCGCGGTAGGGGTCGGCGCGAGGGCTTGGCCGACGACCCACACACGGAAGTTGCGCGAGCGAACCGTGGAAGCTTCGTACATGCGGGCGAACACCTCTTCTGCGGCGGCATCACTCCATTGGACGCGTGTGTTGTTGGGTACGTGGATGCCGGGGCGGTACATGTTAGGGTTGCCGAAGATCGGCTTGGCATCCGGATCCTTGACCATGGCAAGTTGCGAGGGACTGGCAAACGGTCGCGAGCGGATGATGGCGTCGGCGATGCAGTCTGCTTCGGATTGGTTACCGGTGGACGGGGCGTATAGAGTGGTTAGAGTGGGTGGGGGAGCCATGAGAGGCGCGGCCTGATGGGTGAGGGGGTCAGGGACGGTTGCCAGCGATGGGTCCTGTCCCAGAGCGCCGGCGGCCATCACGCGCAGGACATCCCTGGTGGCGGTGTTTAGATTCACATGGCCGCAGATTTCGACCAGATGGCCCTCGCGAAGGGCGGGCTCCGGGGAGCGCGAGCGGCCGGCATGGAACAAATCCAGCAGGTGAAAGGCACGCTTGCCGGGTTGGTCAAAGGCCGCGTGTTCCGGGCGGCCGATGCGCAGCGAATTGCCGCCGCCGTGGTCGGTGCTGGGAGGGCTGGCGGCGAGCACGTCGGGCCAGGCACAGCGGTTGGCGGGCATGAGTCCCCTGCGGATGGAAGCGGTGTCCTGTGGATTATCGAAGGTGGGCAGCCATAAGACCGGGTCAAAGACGTGGCCGAGTTCGGTGGCGCTGAAGAATCGTCCGGCATTTGAGATGCGTTGGGGGGCTTGGCAGGCGACGGGAGATTGGGCCCAGAGGTAGCGTGCATCGGTGGGGGTCACGGCGTCGTCCTCAGACAGCGGCCAGGATCCGACGGCGGAATCATGGCCACCGTCCGGCCATTCCGATGGCAGCACTCTGCCGTAGGTTTTGGGTTTGCGGGGTGAGTCTGCATCGTAAATGGTGCTGCGGCGGATGTTGCGGCGGTTAGGGCTGGAGTTTTCCGGATTGGCATTTTCGGCGAGAGGAGTACTGCGAAGGTAGTAGGAAATGCGAGGGTCTCCGGGGTTGTCAATTTCGGAGCCGAAGGCCCCGAAGCTCAGGGCGGCGACGGTGGCCTTGGAAGCATAGCGAGGGGTGGAGATATTGAACTCGAGGCCCGATTTTTGGCGGATGATGGCGGTGGCGCGATCCACTTCCTGGCCGTTCCAAAGCAGGGAGATGCCGGTGGCACCTTCCGGCTCGGTCAGACTGAAATGGTTAGCCACCGTGATGCTGGTGGGGCCGACGTCCAAGGCGTAGGCAACGTCGGCGGCCTCATAGGTTTTGTACTCATTGGCACGCAGGGTCGCGTTGATCTCAGGCGACCAGAATTTGCCGGCGATTTTTGTGAGGTGGTGGCTGGTTTTAGTGGAATCGTCGAGCAGGGCGGGGTCGTCGAAGCGTTTGGAACTGGAACCGGCACCGATACCGTCCATAGGCAGGGCCACTTCGTAGCTGAGGCGCAAGGTGCCGCTGACGTCGATGTTGGACATGTTCCAGAGTTCGGCAAACAACTTGAGGCGCCAATTGAGGATGCGGCGTCCGTTGAGTTGTTGCTCACCGGCGTAGTGGACTTGCAGGATCACCTCGCTGATGAGCGGAAAGGCATCGATGCCGCGGTGGCTGCCAGCGACGAGGGTGGATTGGCAGTCGGCGTCTGCGTAGTCGATCGCGTTGGCGGCAAGGGATTGGAGGTAGTCGTCGGGGAACCCACCTTTGCGGGTTTCAAATTCCGGCAGGGCCAGCTTGATGAATGCGGCCATAGGGGCGACGCCGTCCGGGCCTAGGGCCAGGAGGGAGTTGAGGTTGAGTTTGGGGGATGCCGCGACTGAGGCGGCGATGCCGGAGACGTAGGGGACGCACGGCCGCTCCAGGTAGGGGCGGGTGGTGGTTGCCAAATTTTCCTCGACGGCGCAGGCCGCCGGATCAGTGAGATGGCCGTGGGGGTCGCGGGTTAGAGGGGGATGGAAGTTGGCGGCGGCGAGCAGCGAGTCTGGGGAGATCAAAGCATGGCGGTTGGAGATGAGCGATTGAGGGAGCTTGCCGGGTTGGGCGGTGGTGGAGGCTGGATCGATGGCGTGAAGGGCGATGGGGCCGAGCGCTGGATGGTCGGGGTTGGGATCGAGGGCTGGAGCGGGAAATGGCCAGCCTGGAGCAAGCGCGGAGGCGTTGGGGCCATCGGCATTGCCAATGGACCGAGGATCGAGTTTAGCCTGCAAGTCCTCAACCCAGAAGGCGTAGCGAGCGACGAGCTGGTGGCGTTCATTGAGAATGGGAACCCAGGCGAGGCGGAGCGGCTCAAGGTAGGGCAGGGGACTGAGATCGAGGTGGACGTCAGACACCGCAGGCACGAGTCCTGCAGCGTCCGGCGCGCTGAGCCAAGTCGTGTCCGCCGGTTGACGCGTGGCACTGAAGAGCGGGAGGTAACTGAAGATGAATGTGTGGTTCGGGGCGCTCCGGCCCTGCGCGATGAATAGGTGGGGTGCGGGTTGGCGGTCGGTCGGCTTGGATGGTTTGCAGATGGATTCCAACACAAGGAACGTGTCGTTGGAGGTGGCGTGCCTGAGGCTGGCTTCGATTTGTTGGAGGCCGGCGGTAGCGGCCAATTCGGCGCGTTGGTAGTCAACGTACGAGCGAGCGGAGTGGCGTTCGAGGCCTATGTTGAGGAGCAGGCCTACGGCGAGGATGAGCAAGGCCGAGATAACAAAGAGCACTGTCGGCAGGATGAAGGCTGGTTTCAAGGCGTATTGGGACATGGCTTCGGGACGGTTAAAGCCTACGTTCAGTTAGGGCCGGATGACCGTAGCGGATGATGGCTGTGTACACTTCGAGGTGGCGGTTGCTGAGAGCCATGGAGGGCATTCCTAACAGACCTCGGGCGGTGCCGTCGCCGTTCCAAGCGGCGGTATGGATGAGTTTGGCGGCGAGTTCTCGGCGGGCGATGACGAGGCGGAAAGCGATGGCGGCGGGGGCTTGAGCCATAAGGGGGTCCCAGGCCTGCCATTGGCCTGCGGGGTTACGGATTTGCGGGCGGGCCTCGAATGAGATGATCCCGAAGGCGAGGGCTTCGTCGCGTTTGGAACAGGTGAAGAGGGAGGTGGGCTGTTTGAGGCGGAGGGCTTGGAATGTGTCGCTGCTAGGGCGGAAACCGCGCATCAAGCAGCGAACGGTCTTGCCTGAGATGAGCTGATCCTTGAGGTAGTAATGAATGGCGCAAAGGTCACCCATGTGGTCAGCCGGCGCTTGTGCGTCCGGGGCTTGAAGACTGAAGATGCCGAGGCGGTCGCCGGGCCATGGGGTGTCGCTTTGGTCGAACACGCTGGCTTGGTGAAACGAGGCGCTTTGTAGATCGGCGGTGAGCTGGGTGATTACGGCGCGGGCATCCCGATCAGCGGCGACACTCTCGTCGAGGCGTGCGGATTCATCGCGGGTTCGCCCAAGCATCGAAAGCGCGAGGATGAGCACCAGCAGTCCCACGCTCATCGCCAGCAACACCTCGATGAGAGTGAAGGCGCGTCGCAAGTGGCCGGTGGTGTTCATGGGATGCATGTGTGAAAATCCAGGTGCCGACGCTTGGCCATTGGGGCAGCCGGTGGATACTCCAGAGTGATGCGCAGGTGGAGCATGGTCGGCATGTTGGGTTGGGCTGGAGCGGGCTCGGTGTGCAACGAGGCGAGATAGCGGATCGGCTCGTCGGCAAGTCGACGGGTGCCGGCGAGGTAGGCCGCAGGGGCGACGCAGCCGAGGAGACGGCCATCGCGGGCAAAGGCGAGGGCGAGAATGGTACCGGGAGCGGGGAAGAGGACGCCGCAGGGGAGGGCAGGTAGATAGCGAGTCGTGCCTTGCTGTGCGGCCTCAATTTCATTCATGCAGGCGGGCAGGATCGACAGGCAACGGGTTTCAGCTTGCGCCTCGGCGTAGCTTTGGCTGGCACGGGCCAGCACAGCGAATATCAGTGGCAGCACCACCGCCAGTATGCCCATGGCCATGAGCACTTCGATGAGCGAGGAACCCACAATCGGCCCTCGCTGAGGACGGCGTGGTTTGATCCAAAATTGGGAGAGGGCTACCATTGGTTTCGCTCTTTCTGTTTGGGGTCATTTGTCAAACTGATAGGGCCGGGCGGTGATTCGGCCGATCTGCAAGTGGCTTTCCGCGATGCCACCGGAGCGGCTTCGTGTGTTAGGAGTGGGTTGGCCGTTGCGGTAGGCACCTTCGGCGATGCGCAGCGCCAGTGGATCCGCGCCGGACGGCCACAGCAGGGATCCGCGTGGCGAGAAGGCGAGGAGAAAAAAGAGGCCTGAGGTGGCTTGGTTAGCCGCGAGGTAACGGATTGTGATGGCTGGCTCGTCACGCGGATTTCGCAGGCCGCTGACGCTGCCCGGCAGGATGATCACGCCGACGGGCAGGGATTGCCAGTGGCCGAGAGGGATGCCATCCAGAGTCGCGGGTTTGGCCGGCCACTCGTGAATTTTGAATAACCCGAGGCGGCATCGATGGTCGTTGGACGGATATTCGCCCGGCTCGGCCACGGCCAGCACGACGACGCAGTGCGATGTGATGGCGCTGGTCCGCGCCTGTTCCAACATGCCGACGACGGTCGTGGTGGCGACTTGCCGGGCCTGTCCGCCGGTGCTGCCCAACGCGTAGATGCCCGCAGTGAGAAGCAGAGCGATCACGGCCATGACGGCCACGATTTCGACGAGGGAAAAGCCACCGACCGGCAGACCGGTGCGGGATGTGGGGTGAGTTTTCACAAAGCGTGGGGAAAAAAGTGCCGCCACGAGTGGGCGGCACCTATCACGCTAAGGGAATCACAAAATGGGAGCGCCTGACAAGCGCTAAATTACCTTCCGTCACATATAAGCTATTGGATGCCACCGCTGTGGCTGCCGACGCCAGTGCTGAGGAAGCGGTAGTACACTTCGAGCATCAGGGTGCAAAGGCAGGTACGATAGACCTTGTCGCCTTGATAGCTAGGCGCTGCGGCACGGATCTTGCCACCACCGCCCGGGGCCTTCCACGAGCCATCGGCTTCCTGATTGTTCAGGACTTGGTCGCGGAAGATGCCATTGTAGAATTTCCAGGCATCGCCGCCACGTTGCATCATCGCCTGGCTTTCGTAATAGTGGCCGTAGAGGTCGCTGCAGACGCCGTTGTAGTCGAACTTCGTGTGATCCTCGATGTACTTGATCGCATGGTTCACTTCCATGCCGTTGCCCTTGTCCCACATTTGCAGGCAGAGGGCACCCACACCGGTGAGGGTAAAATAATCCGCCACGCCGGAGTTGGGGCCGGAGTAGCCATAGCCACCGTTGACGTTCTGGCAGGACGCGAGGTACTTCCAAGCACGAGTGAGGCAGGTTGCCCGGCCTTGGAACTTGAGGCCGGTGTGGAGGCAGGCTTTCATGGCCTGGATCTGCCAGCCGACCACCGACATGTCGGTATGGCCGCCAGTCACCGCATAGGCATATGCCCAGCCGCCGTTTTGGTGCTGATGGTCGATGATGAATTGGCCGGCTTTTTGGACGACTTCATCGAGGTAGGGGACGACCTGGCCGATTTCTTTGCAGAACGTGTAAGCCTCGGCGAGGGCATAAGTGGCGATGCCGTGCTCGTAGGACCAGTGGTTGGCGGTGTAGTTATCGGCAATTTTGCCATCGTTCTTCATGCCAATTTCAACGAGGTAAACGATACCCTTGAGGCAGGATTCGCCGAACTCATCGGAGGCCGGGGTTTCGCAGTGGCCGAAGTAGGCGAGGAGGGCGAGGCCGGTCATGGCCACCGAGCTCTGACCGCTCCAGGATCCGTCGGCATTCTGATTGGCCTTGAGCCAGCGCAGACCTTTGAGCACAGCATCCTCGCAGGCAGGAACGCCGCCGTTATCGGCGATGCGCTGGAGGCGGTCGCCCTTGGAGCAGCGCTTGCTCATCGCCAGAGGAATGAGACCGAAGAGCCTGCCGCTGCCTTTGCCGTTGCCCATGCCATTGCCATTGCCGCTGCCTTTGCCAAAGCCATGGCCCGAGCCGGAACCGCCCAAACCGCCGGACATGCCGCCGCCGCCGAGTGACGTTAGGGGGGACATTTCGCCGAATTTATCGCCTTGGTCGGGGATCGTGTAAGTGGAGCGCGCCCCTTCAGCGACCACCCGTTTTGCCTTGGAGATGGGCACGATGGTCTTCATTTTCTTCTCCTTGACGGCATGATCCGCGCTGCGCTCGCCGCCGCCACCACCTGGTGGCAAGAAGTCAGGAATAATTTCAGGCTGCTTGATGATTTGGAAAATCCAAAACGCCCCAAGAGCCAGAATGAGCAAGTGAACCACCACCGCGACGGTTAGAGCGCGGCCGCCCATTTTATCCCACAAGGTCAATTTGGTGATGGGGGCTGGACCCATGGCTTCGAGTTCTTCCAGATTTTGGTCCTGCTCTTGTTCGTATTCTTCCTGATGGTTCATAATGGTCGGGTTGGTTGGGGGCTTTTCAAACTACAGAAACATGTTACTCTGGCGCGACGGCTTGAAACGTCACATTGCCAATTTTTGCCCGGGTGAGGGCATCCAATACGTCGATGACGCGCTCATAGCGGGCGAGTTCGTTGGCGTAGATGGTCACCATCACTTCGGGGGAATTCGCGGAGATGGAGAGGTTGTGAAGGTTGATGAGGTTACCAGCCAACTCTGGCAAGGTCTTGGCCTCAGGTTTGTCCACCGGTTCGTCATTGAGAAATACCTGTCCGTCGTCTTCGATACGGATGGAGATTTCGTCGGGCGTCGGCGTGTCATCCTTCACCGGAATGGTGCCGGGCAACTTGGTGTTGTGCGTGTTTTCCGTCTGAACGGCCCCGGCCAGCACCATGAAGAAGAGCATGATGACAAACACCACGTCAACCATCGGAGCGATTTGGAAGCCGAGGTTGACTTCAGAGGATTCCTTCTTGTGGCGCTTTTTCATTTGGCTTTTTCCTTGCTGGCTGCTGAGAAGGCAATGTCCACAAATGTGGCTTGGCCGACGAGGTCCATCACTTTCTGAATCTCGGAGGCCGGCAACATGCGGTCACCACGGATGAGGGCACGCATATTGGGCTTGGCCTCGATGCGGCTCCTCAGATAAGCGATCATGTCACCAGGGGTCTTGAATTCCTTGTCTTCAACCAAGACCGTGGCCTTATTGGCTTGGGCATTCCAACGCACGTTGATGGCGATTTCCTGTTTGGTCATCTTGGCATCGTGCGGTTTTGCACTGGCCGATACCGGCAAGGTGATGGACGAGTCCACCTTCAAAATTTCCGCAGTGGTGATGCACATGAAGAAGATGAGCAACACCAGCAACACGTCGATCATCGGCGCGATCTGGAATTCCGGTTCGCCGCTTTCAGTACTGCCGCCGCCGCCTGCCATGGTCTTTGGTTGTTAGGGTGGGAAAGGATTGGGACATCAGAAGGATTCCGGTGCGGCGGCCTGCTCGGTTTGCATCCACAGCGGCATCGCTGCGAAGGTCTCTTCCTGGCCGACATCCGCATCCCTGAGGTAGTCATAGGGTGCATTGCGGAACAAGGCCGAAGCTTCGCTCTCCAGGTGATGGATGGCAGTTTGGAGCTTGTTGCGCAGGAAATAGAATCCCATGAAGGCGGGAATGGCGATGAAGAGGCCCGATGCGGTGGCGATGAGCACTTCGCCGATGTGCTCGGCGAGCTTTGAGGTGTCGCCGATGCCCGAGGTACCGAGTGCGGCGAAGGCACCGCGCATCCCGGAGACGGTGCCGAGCAGCCCGACCATCGGGCTGCAAACGCCGATAACGGAGAGGTAGTTGACGCGGGTTTGCAGGGTTGAGCTGACTTTATCGACTTCGGCCTGGAGAGCTTCCTCGGTGGCATCCTTGCCGTGGCCAACCGAGCTGAGCGCGGCTTGGATCACTTTGGCGAAGGGGCTGACGGCGGATTTCATGGATTGATAAGCCGTTACGTAGTCGCCTGCGAGAAACGCCTGTTTGGCGCTGAACACATCGGGTTCGGGGGTCATTTTCTTGGCGTTGGTACGAATCCAAAGGTCAATGATGAGCCAAACGGTGCCAATGGAGAAGAGACCGATGGGATACATACACCAACCGCCCTCCTTGAGGACTTGGATGAAGGTTTTTTTGACCACGACGGCTTGCTGGGCACCATCCGCGCCAAAAGCGACCATGGGCAGGAACATCAGGGCCGCGACGGCGGCGTATTTAATGGCATTTTTCATTGAGTTGGAGGTATGCGGGTGGTTGGGGGGGTGTTTGAGAGTTTGGATGGATGGGATCAGCGTTATTTGATGCTTTGGTAGAGGTCGTTGGCCAGATCGTGACCCAAGGTATCCTTGGTGTAGCGCATCGCAGACTGGGCCAGAGCAACCGCCTCGCTGCGGCGATCAGCGGCAGTTAGGAACTCTGCTGCCTTTAACTGGGCCATCCCGTTAAGCATCATTCCGCCGGAGGGAAACAAGCAGGGCACGGCGAGGTAGGCTTCCAGCGCCTCGGCATCGCGTTTTTCTTCTTGCAGCAAACGTGCCAGGAAGAAGCTGGCATAGGCGCACACGTCTGCGGGTTGGGCGTCGGTTGTGAGGGCCTTGAGGGCGGCCTGTCGATCGGCGAGTTTGACGGTTTTATGCATCACCAGAGCTTTGCTGAGGGCGACGAAGGGATCGGGTGATACAGGCGAGACGGCGGAAATCTCTTTGCCGAGGGAATCACATTGGGGGCCAGCGCCTTCCAATGCGTTAGCTACGAGCGACACACGAGCCGCCTCCAACCAGAAGTTGCCCGGCAGTTTTGCCGAATCCTTGTGCTCGGCGAGAAGCGGGATGAGAAGCTTTCTACCATCGACCGGTTTTCCGGTTAGCACCAAGGCGATGGCTTGATTGATGGCCGCAGGTTTATCACCAAACACATGGTCCACCGAGGTTACCGGGATGGTCTTGCCGACTTCGAAGCGCCCGGTTTCCACCTTTACTTCGTAATTTTCGCCTTTCAGCGCGACTGCCGACAATGGCAGGGACACCCCGTTTTGGAGGACGATTTGGGTGGGCCCGAGGGCTGTCGGGGGTTGGGCGGCTGCTGGGGCGGCAGCGGGAGTTCCAGGTTTGGCAGGTTTGGCAGGAGCGGCGGGCTTGGCCGGGGCTGCGGGAGCAGTCGGGGCGGCAGCGTCCGGGGCTGCGAGAGCTTGGGAGAGGGCAAGCAAGCCACCCGTGCTCAGTGAGAGCAGCACGCTACGGAATGGGAGCGGAGGTGTGAGGGCACGAAGTTTCATAAGGATTTGTCCTTGGCTTCTCTGGCACGCCTGGTGTTTTGAAGTTTAGGAAGGGTGGTGAGTGCTTTCAAGTTCTCCGAGGCGAGGCCGAATTCATTGAGTCCCTTGGCAGTTTCAGCGGCCTGCCAATACGCTTCGGCGCAAATTTCCGGGAGGCTTTGGTAGGTGATGCACATCCGTTGGTAGGTGGCATAGGCCTTGCGCATGAGTTCATTCGGATCAGATCCGGGGGCGGCTTGGGCGGCCTCGACCCGGTAGCTGTCGGCCAGCATGAGATAGGCTTTGCCGGCCATTTCGCCGTGGAACATTTTGTCGCCGACCACTTGCTCGGCCAATTTGCGGCCATCTTCGAATTTGCCGAGGTCGACGAGGGCTTGGATTTTGCCGAGGGTGGTTTCGCAGAAGCGTGAGGTGCCCTTATTGTTCGCGAGGGTATCCTCGAAGATTTTGAGGGCCTCCTCGGGTTTTTTTCGGGCGAGGGCGACGTTACCGAGGCCGAGTGGGCCGGCATCCGCGAAGAGAGAGTCTTTGTAGCTATCATCGAGGCGTCGGTACATGGCTTGTGCACCGTCGAGATTTTCTTCCTGAAGCAGAATGTCGCCACACACGGAGAGGAGGGTCGGGCTGAGCACGGCCGGTTCGCTGGCATAGTTGGTGGCGATGCCCTTGAGCAAGAGGTCTGAGCGGTCGGTCCGGCTCGTCCGATAGAGCAACTGGCTCAGACGGGCTTGGGCGTAGAACATGCGAGCGGTGGCGGTGGGATTGGGCTTGTCGCCGACTACCTGTTTGAGGGTTTCGACGAGTTGTTCGTCGAGTTGCTCGGCGAGGGCTTCCATTTCCTCCTTGGCAGGTTTTTTGCGCGGTACGAGGGTTTGGACCATGAGGTCGAGGAGGTACTCGACTTGTTGGACTTTGGGATTGCTGATGCGGGTGCGCAGGCTTTCGGCGAGGATTCGAGCGCCTTCCTCGCCTTTGCCTTCGCGGATTTTCATCTGCACCACTTTGCCTGCTGACAGGAGTGCCAGCTGGCTGTCGGGATTGTCCTTGAGGAAAGCACCGTGCATTTCAGCGATGGCGCTCCAATCCTTCTTTGCTTGAAGAATTGTGGTGGCGGAATCCAGTGCGTATTGGGTTACGTCATCGGGGCTCTTGCTCCAGACGGCCTTCTTGAACGCCTCCGCAGCTTCGTCGTCCATGTTCTTCTTTTTGTAGGTATCCGCGAGCAGGCACAGCATCGAACCATTGGAGACGTCAGTCGGATGGTTCTTCATGAACTCCTCAATGTCGTTGATGATCTTGTCCGGCTGCACTCGCGGGTCGTTCGAATCGACGAACGAGAGGCGATATTGCATGTCGCCGGCATACAATCCGTTGGGATACTTGCTGAGGTACTCGGAGCAGGCGGCCACCGTTTTCTTGTACTCGTTGCTCAGGAAATACGTCATCGCCAGATAGTAAAGGGCGGGTTCGTACAACTCGCTCTTGGGGTAGCTTCGGTTGACTTTTTCAAACATGGGGGTGGACAGCGCGAAATCGGCTGCATCCCCGGCGTTGAGGAAATGTCCCAGTCCTTGATAGAAGATAAAGCGGTCGAGGTGGGTGGATTTTGGGAAGCGGGATTCGAGGTCGGCATAGTAGGTGATGACATCCGGCCATTTTGCTTGTTCGACGAGGAGTTCGCCGGCGAGGGTGGCGACGGCTTCGGCGTCGCTGGATTCTGGATAGGCGGTGAGATAGGCCTTGCAGAGTTCGAGCAAGCCGGCGCTCTTTTTGAGCTCCTGCATGATCATGATTTCGGTGTAGGCGGCGATCTTGTTCTCCTTGTAGGTGGGGTACTTCAGGCGCAGGGTGCTGAAGCAAAGACGTGCCTCCTCACGACGCGTGAGTTCATAGAAACAGTGGCCGCGGCGATACAGCAGGGAGGCATCGAGATCCTTGATTTCCTTGATCGCGGCGAGAGCCTTCTCATTCGCTTCGAGGGCTGGGTTGAGGCTTGCGACGAGTTCGCGTGCAATGCCGCGTACCAAGGGTGCATTGGGGGTCTTCTTTTCGTCAGCATCCTCCTTGGCAATGGCGCGATCAAGAATGGCAATGATCTTGCGCTGAGCGTCGAGCGACTGCGTCTGAATATCGACAATCTGGTTGCGGGAGGGAATCGTTTGAAAGATGGCCAGAGCCGTATCAAAGTCGTGAGCCATCATGCATTCATCGCCGCGCACAATCACCTGATTGGTGTACCAAGCAATGGCGTCCCGCACCCCGGCTTGATTCGTCAGGCGGTCGAGGTAATACACGAGGTCCTCGAGTTTGCCTTCGTCGGCGAGCAGGTTGATGACGCCCACGGCAGCGGTGGTTTGGCTGGCGCTGCGGATGTCCGCGCCCATCAACGACTTGAAGACGTCCATGGCTTCCTTGCGCTTGCCGGTCTCGCTGTAGAGCATGGCTAGGGCCAGACCCGCTTCGGCATTGAGCTTTGGATCCTTCATGGCCACCTTGAACACCTTGATGGCGAGTTCTTTCTTGGCTGCGTTGTCCTGACCCATGCAGGCCTTGCCGACGCCCAAGGCGCAGCGACTGGCAAACATCCCATTGGGATACTTGGTGGCGCAGTCGGTGAAGGCGGTCTCAGCTTCGGCGAATTGGCTGGCGAGCAGATTGGCAAGGCCGATTTTGAAGTACAACTCCTCCATCATTTCGTCATTGGCCGTCTGAGGGTTGAGAAGCTTGATGAGGGCTTCAAGTTTGGTGACGACCGTCGCGTATTCCTTGGCTTCAAACGCCGCCTCGGCTTCATGAAGCATTCGGTTTAGGGCGGCGATCGCCACGGTCTTGATGGGTGCCTTTGGTGGCACCAGTGGCGGGGTCGCCTGAGGCAGCGCCGCAGCAGTATCAATCAGGACTGTTGATAGCGCGGTCCACGCGATAAGGGCAAGTAAGGAGGTCGAGTTTCTGGCTGCCATGCGAAAGCGTTTTCAGGAGGTTGATCATATTGCTCCACCGGGTCAATGAAAAATCAAATGATTTTTTGATCTAACTGTCAAAGTCCGGTGTTTCATCTGGCTTGTCGTGAGGCAGCAAGCGTGTGTTGGAGGGCGGTGAGCAGGTTCATTGCGCCGCAACCGCCCAACTGGGCGTCGATGGTTTCGAGTTGGCGGATGAGGTTGCGGACATCGGAGCGGCGATAGGGCCCGCCGGCGGCGTGGCAAAAATGGGTGCGGCAGCCGAAGGGGCGGCCGTCGTAGATTTGGCAACGGCCATGGGTAGCGAGGAAAGGGCAGGCACCGTCAGAGGGGCGCGGGATGGAGGTGCGCCCGGTTGCCCGCCAGGCAGAGGCGGCCACGAACGATTCGCCGCGGGTCAGGTAGGGCGTGCGTCCGGTGAGGCGGAAGCGACAGCACTCGGTCAGCGTGCTGCAGGAGCGCTGGAGAGGAAGGCATGCCAACTCGGCATAGACGGCACGCACGGCTTGAATGGCTGCGATGGGGGTCATCGGGTGTTGGTGCGGGATTCACCCGAGGTTGCCGCGGTGGCGGCGTTCGGTGCTGGCCCTGCAAGCTGGGCAGGTGACGATGGGGCTGAGCGAGGAATCCTCGAAGGCGTGCAAACAGAGGCGGCAGATGACTCGGCGGGCGAGGGCATGGCGTTCTCCACGGGAATGGAAGAAGCGTGAGAGCAGGGCGGCGAACAACACCAGTGCGAGTGAACCGCCCAGCGCCAAACACACAAACTCAGTGAGGGTCAGTTCCATTTGCGGGTGAGTTGTTAAATCTGATTCCGACGGCCAGCCAGCCACCGTCGGCAGCCAGTTTTGGATCAAAAACCACCCCATGGAGCCAGTTTTCCAAGGGGGCAGCGGCCGTTCCCGTCGCCCGCGTCAGCGACACCGCCTCGGCCACCCCGCCGTCAGGATGGAGGCGCAGCAAAAAGCGCCAGTCGGTGGCCGCCAGTGCTGAATCGACCTCTCCAGTGAACGTCGGCAAATCGTGTGGCAGGCTACTGGTTCCGAGCGCAGACAAGGGATAGAGCGCAGGTGCCAAGCGGCCCGCAGGCAGGTTTTGGCGTGCGGCGCTTATCGGCACACGGCGCGGCAGAACGGCTTCGCCCTTGTCGGCGAGCGCCTGAGCTTGGGCGAGCGGGATGCCAGGTAGCGGCCGCAGGCTTGGGCCGTAGGCGAGGGCGGGGAGGCGCGTCGCCAGCAACGATTCTTGCGCCAAGGGTGCATACCCCTGCCACTCGGTTGGTTCGTAGCGTGCCAGCATTGGGCCTCCCTCTTTGGCTCGCAGTGCCCATGACACACCGTTGGCGCTGGCAGGCAGCAGCATCCACGACGCTTTGCTGGCCATTTTGAATTGAGGGGCGGCCACCTTGATGCGCACCAAGCCCAGCAGCACAGCGAAGACTAGGGTGGCCAAGACGATGGGGGCGCAAGTGGTCACAAGCGAGTTGGAGGGGCTGAGCCAGTGGAATAGCAGCTGCACCGGCCTGCTGTTCAGATCCTTGAGGTTGGTCTGGGCCGGGCTCATGAATCCGGTTGGCTGGGGTCTGGGCTGGCAGCAGTCCGCAGTTTGGGAGGCGCTTTGCCAACCATCGCAAGGCGGAACCCCTTGCCTACGATCAACTCTGCCACCGTGCGCTCTTCACCCACCGGCGTTGCTGCATCGGTTTGTAGCAAAATGACGGATTTGGCCGCGACTCCCTCGGCACGCAGGCTGTCGAGGCGCTGCGCCAATTCTTCCAGCGTCACCGGATGACGTTGCAAGTGGATGCTCGGGCCGCCTTGGCCGGGGCTCAAGGTGACTACTAGGGTGTCGCGGAAGCGCTCCATTTGAAACTTGGATGGCGGCATATCCAACATCACCCCAGATTGCGAGACAAGCGCTGGCCCTAACCTGAAAAATAGCATCAGCAATAAAAACAGATTGAAGGCCGGCAGCGCGTGCAGGAAGCCGGGGCGTTCAGGCAATGTCATCTCCAACTTCATGGGGAAACTTCGCGAGGGGAAACTTTGCGAGGGGAATTGGCCACGCCTTTGCCAGCGCTCACTTCACTGCGGAACGGTGCGAATTCGGCTTCCTCCCGGGCGTCTGAGATCAGGTTGACCATTTCAATGCCGGCTCGTTCGATGCGTTGCACCAAGCGCTTGGCGCGTCCTAGGAAAAACAGGTAAAACACATACATGGGCACCGCCACGGTCAGTCCCACCACTGAGGTAATCAAGGCGGTGAAGACTCCGCCGGAGAGTTCGCCAGGGCCGGAGAATCTGCCTTGTTCGCTGACGAGCTGGAAGGTCTCGACCATGCCGACCATGGTGCCGAGCATGCCCACCAGAGGTGCCAAGAGAGCCACGCCAAGGATGGCACGGATGTTGTTTTCGATTTGCGGTACTTCCAACTGGCCGGCCTCCTGCACCACATCGCGCAAATCCTGCCGCGGCAGGTAGTAGCGCAGCAGCGCCGCATGGGTCACCCGTGCCACCGGGCCGGGTGCCCGCGCCGCTTCGTGCAACGCCTCCGCAAATGCCCGGCGCCGGATGTGATGCGCCAGCCCCACCAGCAAGTCCCCGACGTTGATGCGGGCCCGGTGGAAATAAAACAAGCGATCGATCACGCAGACCGTGCCGACAAACGCCAGAGCTAACAGGATCCAGACCAGAGGTCCGCCCCGTTCGATCAAGCCCGATGGTTCCATCAATCCCAAGATCATCCGGCGACAAACTACCCTGCCCATCCACAGCTGACCAGCACCAAAAGCTTGCCACCCGAGCCGCCCCCGCGCCAGCATCCCCGGCGCATGCTTCAACTCGTCATTACCGGCGGCGGCGGCGGGCTCGGTCGAGCCCTGTCTGCTGCCTTTCACAGCCCGCTGTGGCAAGCGTCCGCACCCGGTCACGGCGAACTCGACGTCTGCGATGCGGCGGCGCTGTGCGGGTATTTTAGCGGGCGCTCGGTGGATTTGCTCATTTGTGCGGCGGGACTCACCCGTGACGCCCCGCTGGCCCACCTATCTGAAAGGGCTTGGGACGACGTCATCGCGGTGAATTTTGGCGGTGCCCAAGCCTGTGCCGCAGCGGTATTGCCCGGCATGTTGGCACGCGGCAGCGGCCACATTGTTTTTATTTCCAGCTTTTCGGCACGCCACCCTCCTGTCGGGCAAGCTGCCTACGCCACGGCCAAGGCCGGCCTGCTAGGCCTCACCCAACAGCTTGCCGCGCGTCACGGCCGCCACGGCGTCCGCGTCAATGCCATCCTTCCGGGGTTTTTGGAGACACCGATGACCCGCCAGGTGACGGCTCTCCGGCGCGCTGCCATCCGAGCCGAGCACGCCTTGGATGCTTTCAACACGCCCGCTGCGGTCGCCGGATTTATCCACCACCTTCACCATCAACTTCCGCATACCTCTGGCCAGTTTTTCCAGTTGGACAGCAGGCCCGCCACCTGAGCGTGGTTTCTTCCGCTCCGGTGCAGGCAAAAGATTGCATTGCCAGGCAAAACCCGCTTCGATGGGCTTTCCACCGACTAACAGAACTCCCGCCTTATGAAAATCGTCAAAAACACCTTTGCGAATGAAGAAGTCCTGCTAGACTTCCACGAGTACGACACTTGCGTCTTTCGCGACTGCCGGTTTGTGGTGCTCGGCTACGGTCCCTTTGTTCTCAACCAATGTGAGGTAATCAATTGCACGTTCAACTTTGCCGGACCAGCCGCCAACACGATTCAGACGATGTCTGCCATTTACAACAATAACGGCGATCAGGGCAAGCAGCTCATCGAAGCCACCTTCGACAATATTCGCAAAGGGATTGCCGCACCGGCTCCGGCCGCTGCCCAAGCCTGAACCCGTGCTGAAGAATGGCGGCGGGCAGCATGCCTGATACGGTCAATTGAGCAGGAGGATAGGCATCCTGCCTGTCATGGATGACGGGCTTCCAGCCTGGCGTTTCATGTGCAGACAGGCGGAAAGCGCTGACTTCCGATCAAAGAGCGTTAAATTGATAGTGTTGGGCAGCATGCCCGCGCAAGGGTGGTCCGGCGTTTTTTGCCTGGAGCCAATACGGTTTTGCCTGGAGCCAATACGGTTTTGCCCGGAGCCAATACGGTTTTGCCCGGAGCCAATACGGTTTTGCCCGGAGCCAATACGGGATCAACGGATTTTCCGAATGACAGCCAATGCTGGGGCGGAGGTTAGGACGTCAGAGGCAGGCCACGTCTGCAGCTTCAGAGCTGATAGCACATGATTTTATCCTGTTCACGCAGGTAGAGCCGGCCGCCGCTGACCACCGGATAGGACCAAGATTCTTTTTCTTGGAATTCCGGCTTGAAGGACCCCAGCAGGTGAAATTCCTTGGGCGTAGCCTCCACCAGCGCCACCAAGCCGTCTTGATAGCGGAAAATCAGGTGGCCGTCCACGTAGGTGACGGAGGCAGATCCCTTGCCGAGCCCCTTGATCGGACCCCAGAGGAATTTACCGGTCTTGAGGTCGATGCAGACGAGGTCTCCGCCGTTTTGCTTGTGGCCGCAATAGAGGTTGCCATCCACCAGCACCATGCCGCCGTGATGGTTTTGGAGGACGTCGGCCCCGAGGTAGTACACCTCGCTGGCCTTCACGCCATCGCCGTCTTTTTCAAGTTTCACCAAGCCGGAGCCGGCCCCGTAGGCGCTTGAACTGAAGACGTAGTCGCCGGAAACGACCGGGCTGGAGATGTTAGCAGTGCCGTTGGCAGAGTGATCGTAGCCCCAGAGGAATTTTCCGTCCGCCGCACGCACCCCGATAACCCCGTGGCCGGTCATCTGCACGTATTGCTTGACGCCTGCGCCCATTGAAATGACGGCGGTGCTGTAGGCAGCGCCGGGTTTTCCGTTGCTGCCGAATTCTGGCACGTGGCACTTCCAGAGTTCTTTACCGCTGTCTTTGTTGAGGGCCACCATCATGGCGTCCGGGCCGCCGGGGGTGCAGATGGCGGAGTTGCCATCGACGAGTACCGATTCCGCGAAGCCCCACATCGACATCATTTTGCCGCCCCATTCCTTATCAAAACTTTTCTTCCAGACCAACTTGCCGTCAGTGCTCAGGCAGGCCACCATGCCGTTGGAGGTGGTCACCCACAGGTGGTCTCCGATCACCGTTGGTGTGCAGCGCGAACCCTCATATCCGTGCTTTGGAACCCCTTCGGTCAACACCGTGGTCCACAGAACCTTGCCATCCTTGGCATTGAGCGCCACCACACCCTGGCCGCCCTTAAAGTCGCCGGTGGTGTAAATGCGCCCGGCTGCCACCGAGACGCCGCCGTAGCCGTTGCCCAGCCCCTCGCCCATCCACGCCAATTCAGGGGCCTTTTGCTCCCAGCTCTTGATGATGCCCGTTTCAGTGGATTTGCCGTCAAGCTCAGGCCCGCGGAATTGCGGCCAATCCTTGCCCGTCGCAGGCAAACTCCCGAGCGCAAGACCCGCCACCATCATGCCCAACTCCAATCGCTGCCGTGTATTCATTTGATTTTTAAT
Organism: Akkermansiaceae bacterium; assembly: GCA_903875675.1. Classification (GTDB taxonomy): domain Bacteria; phylum Verrucomicrobiota; class Verrucomicrobiia; order Verrucomicrobiales; family Akkermansiaceae; genus Luteolibacter. The sequence continues at coordinate 8,112 of CAIQXC010000670.1, read as the reverse complement.
TGTGTAAGTGCAGGCTACGCCGACTCTGGCGAATTCTTTCGTGGAATCTCCGGCAGGAAAGTTTCCCACTCGTGAATTACTTGGGCTTGGCGGCGCTGGTTACCCAAGCGGCGAATACCTCGGGAGTGATGCCGTCATGGTACCCCCCTTGTGCCAACTTGGTGGCTTCGGCGTCGGTGAGAAAATAAGTGGGGAAGCCGCTGACGCCGAACTCGCTTTGAAGTTTCTTGGATTCCTTGTTAGTAGTTGATCCACCGGGGCCGAACTCCAGCTTGAGAAGAACCAGGTTCTTATCGGCGAAGGTGGAAAATTCCTTCTTGGAAAAAACCGCCCCCTCTAACTTGACGCAGTACGGGCACCATGATGTGCCTGTGAAGAGTACGAGAATCGGCAGGCCCGTTTTCTTGGCCTCTTCTTGGGCCTTGGTCATTTTCGTCTGCCACTTCGCTTTGCGATCCGCTTCCACGACGGGCGCAGCGGTGGCACCTGCCGATTTGCCCGATGCGGTGGCGGAGGGCGGGTTTTTTGCGATGTAGTCGCGGTCGGCCTCAGAGAGTTTGGCTTGCGGATAGACGGTGCTGTTGCCGCCTCGGAGGCGGAACGTGACGTTGTCGCCATCCACCTTGGTGAGTTCGGCATCGATGGTTTTGCCTTCGGCATTGGTCCAGTTGCGGTACTCCGCATGCAGTGCGGCGGAGCTGAAAAGCAGGCAGGAAAATAGATAGAGCGGGATACGGTTCATGGCTGGCGATTTTGGGGTTGGTTGCTGAGGCGGGGGGAGGTTAGCTACGGCATTGGCGTGGGGCAGCGGCAGTGTAAACCAGCGGGCAGTGTACCCGTTGCGCAGGAAATGCCAAGAAAATACTCTCGCTGTTCATTTGCCGGAGGTTGCCGTACCGGGTGCAACATTGAAGTTGAAAAATTTTATTCCGGACGTAGATTTATCTGAGACGTAGATTTCGCTGTCTGGTTACATTTTTTTTTCGAACCCAATAATCCAAAATCCGAACCGAATGATGTCGATCGTTTCAGGAATGCAATTTGCATGCATCCTTGTTGGCTTATTTGTTGTTGCTGCGATCTTTTCGGCCCATCACACATGGTGGAAGGTGCCAAAACCTTGGGGCAAGGGTTGGGCGCGGGTTGTGCTCTATCATCACATTTGCCCCACCAGTCCTCCCAGTGCGATGAACACTCAGCCGCACTCGTTTGAACGGCAAATCCGTTGGCTCAAGCGCCGAAAGGCGGAATTTTGCACGCTTTCCGAACTGGTTGACAGGATGAATCGCCAAGAGGAAGGCCGCTTCGTAGCGATCACGCTTGATGACGGCTACGTTGATAATTTTACGCAAGCCTACCGGATTGTTAAGAAGCACGGGGCCAAGATGACGGTTTTCATAAATCCGGGGATTCAAGATCCGGGGTTGCTCGATGTGGGGCAAATTCAGACGATGCAGCAGAGTGGATGTGTTGAGTTTGGAGCGCATACCCTGACCCACCCGGATTTGACCCGCTTGGACGATGTTGGGGCGCGCCACGAGATTGACGGGTCGATTCGCGCGACGGAGGCCATGACCGGAGTGCCATGTACGAGTTTTGCCTATCCATTCGGGCGTTTTGGCGAGAGGGATGTGCGACTGGCTCGCGAGGCCGGAATGGTTTGTGCGGTGGGCATTAAGTCGCGTATCATGCCGTGGTCGGAAGTGAACCCCCATGCGATGCCGCGCATCGGAACGAACGGGAAAGTCAGTCTTTTGCAGTTTTGCCTGGCCTTTAGCCGCGGTCGGCACCGCTTGTGAAATCCGCGGCTCACTTCACTGGGGAGAAATCGGTCGGCTTGAGGAGGATGGAAACGACCCCGTCCGGAACGGTTAGCGAGCCGCCGGAGGCAGCTTCCGAGGCGCTTTTTGCGGCCACCCAGGCGGGATCTGCACGGAATGCTTCCCAGGATTTTTGTGAGGCCGCGGCATCTTTGTGAGCGACGAAGTAGAGCAATGTTTCGTTAGCCGCGGGTTGGCCTGCAACCGGCTGAAAGTAGCCGAGGTTGGTGATGCCGTGCTTGGCGAAAAGAGCGCGTGTGACGTCCCGGAAGCGGCTGTGCAAAGCCGGTAGCTTGCCTGGGGGGGTGGTGTAGGTGCGCATTTCGAAGAGACTCTCGCCGGAGGTGCTTGCGGTGCTGAAGCCTGGCGAGAAGTCGGTGGCAGTCAGGAAAAGTTGATCGGCTTTGCTCACGAGCCTGCCGTTCTTTTCTGATGCGGCGGCAGCTTTCTTCCAAGCGTCATCCGCCAGAAATTTTTCCCAGGAAGCATCACGGGTGGTGCGGTCTGGATAGGCGAGGAGGTAAATGAGAAGGTTGTCCTTGTTATCGACGGGCACCCAATAACCGATGTTGGTCATGCCGTGTTTTTCGAAAAGTTTGACGGTGTGATCGCGGAAGCGGGCTAGCAGGGCGTCGAGTTTGCCGGCCTCCGCATGGTAGGTGCGCAGTTCATAAAGGCGGGAATCCTTGGCATGGTCCTCGGCTGAGGCAGTGGCAGTGGCAGTGGCAGTGGCGAAGGACAGGGCTGCCGCAAGCAAGACGGTGGTTAGATTGTGGGTCATGGGCTGATGGTAATCCGGTGGGAAGTTATGGGCAAGATAAACCACGGAACCGGTGCCTCACGGTATTAGCCAGAGCAGGGGCTGGGTGATGGCGATGTTGCGTTGGACTTCGGGGTCGGTGGGATCGGGCGGGAGTTTTTGCCAGAGGGCGAGGAGCATGGCGAGATGAAGGGAGGGGAGGGGAGAAGTCATTGGGATGGCTGTTAGAGTTATGATGAACCAGAATTTGTGGTGACTGAGTTAAGTTCCTGAACGGGAGACGTGACAGGCTGACTTCGGCGTGAGCTCAGTCGAACGATTGCCGATTGTTGAATTCGGATGGTTGATGTGCGCTTGATTCGCGCAGGGCGCACTTTCAAGATCACTTCAAAAATCAGCAAGCATCAATCGGCAATCAGCAATCCTCTTCACATTTCGCATCGTCTGAGGCGAAGCCTCGCTAGAATCGCTGCCGCATTGCTGAGTTCTGCGCTTGGCAGGACGCATGAGATGGCTAATTCTTGCGCGAGCCCAGCCCCGGTGAATCCCGCATCGGCTGCCGCCCGTCGCCACTTGCCATTTTACCTATATGCCCGCCATTCCATCCACCATCCTCGGCACCCCGCTGAGCGCCTGCGCCACCCGTGTAATGTTGTTAGGAAGCGGCGAATTGGGCAAGGAGGTGATCATTGCCCTGCAACGCTTCGGCATAGAAACCATCGCCGTGGACCGCTACCCCGATGCCCCGGGCCACCAAGTTGCCCATCGCTCCCACGTCATCAACATGGCCGATGGCGCAGCCCTGCGAGCGCTCATCGAGGAGGAGCGCCCGGATGTGATTGTGCCGGAAATTGAGGCGATCGCCACCGGGATGCTTGAGGAAATGGAGCGCGAAGGCATGGCACGGGTCATTCCCACGGCACGGGCGACCTGTCTGACAATGAACCGTGAGGGGATCCGGCGACTTGCCGCAGAGACCCTCGGCCTGCCGACTTCTCCCTATCAATTTGCCAACAGTCTCGAACAAATGCGCTCCGCCATCGCTGACATTGGTTATCCATGCATCATCAAGCCGGTGATGTCCTCGTCGGGCAAAGGCCAGTCGAAGGTCGATGGGCCAGATCAAGTGGATGCCGCTTGGAACTATGCTGCGAGCGGCGGCCGGGTCAATCAGGGGCGGGTCATTGTCGAGGGAGTGGTCGCCTTCGATTACGAAATCACCTTGCTCACGGTGCGGGCATTGGCAGAGGACGGCAGTTGCGAAACTCATTTTTGTGAGCCCATTGGCCATGTGCAGGTCCACGGCGACTATGTGGAAAGCTGGCAACCGCAGGTGATGTCGCCGCTGGCCTTGGAGCGGGCCCGCGACATCGCTGGCAAGGTGACCGGAGACTTGGGCGGTCTGGGGTTGTTTGGGGTGGAGTTGTTCGTCAAGGGCGATGACGTGTGGTTCAGCGAAGTGAGCCCCCGCCCACATGACACCGGCATGGTGACGATGTGTTCGCAGGTCCAAAACGAATTCGAATTGCATGCCCGTGCCATCCTCGGCTTGCCGGTGGATACCTCGCTGCGCTGCCCCGGCGCCTCCGCCGTCATCTACGGCCAACTCACGGATACGGGTATCGCCTTTGCCGGGGTGAGCGAGGCGCTGCGCGTCCCTAACAGCGACTTGCGGCTATTCGGCAAACCGGAATCCTTCGCCCGCCGCCGCATGGGCGTCGCGCTGGCCACCGGCACCGATACCTCAGAAGCCCGCACCCGGGCGAAACTCGCCGCGAGCCGGGTGAGGCCCGTCAAGCCCTGAGGCACAACGATACCGCCCATCTACTTGCCGTCGTCGCCGCCCTTGCACAGCAGGGCCGGCACCAGCATCGCCAGCCCGAACACGATGAGCACAGCCCCCCAAATGAGGTTGATGTTGATGCCCAGGGATCTGACATACATGGCCGTGTTGCTGTAGGTCAGCAATCCTTGGCCAACCAGAATGACGCCGAGAAGCAGGAAGAAGTAGCCGATTGGTTTGCGAAGATCGAGTCCCATGAGAGTGATGAGTTAGAGGTGGATGACGCGAGGGGGTTACCAGAAGATGATATTCAGAATCACGCAACCCACCAGTAGGAGGATGCCAATGACGGAGGGCCGCAGGAACCAGGAGTCCTCGTGGTCCACAATCTTCGGCGTGAGCGAATACACCAAGCCGGTGAGTTCCTCGTCGGTCTTGGTGCGGGCAGTGGCCAGCGAGACACCGAGGGTGATGACAAAACAGGCGATGAACGCAAAACTGGCCAGCCAGAAGTTTTGGGCCATGTCGCTACCGAAGGACAGGCGTTCCGGCACATCAGCGAGTGTCTTGCCTGTCCAATCCCAGAGGTACCCGCCTTTGATGCCCAAAGCGTTGCCCGAGGAGGTGGAGAGTGAGTGGAACAGGGCAGAGGTGCCAATGCCACCGAGCAGGCCGAAGAAGGCACCGTGGCTGGTGGTGCGCTTCCAGAACATGCCTAACAGGAATGTGGCAAACAGCGGGGCGTTGACGAAGCCGAACACCAACTGGATGATATCCATGGCATTGGACCAACGGCTTACCAGATAGGCGCAGGCAATGCTCAGCAGGATGCCCACCACGGTGATTGCACGGCCCATCCAAGCGTAGTGCTCGTCGCTCTTGTTCTTGGCGATGTATGCCTGATAGAGGTCGTAGGTCCACACCGTGTTGAAGGCGGTGACGTTGCCAGCCATGCCAGACATGAAGGATGCCAGCAATCCGGTCAGGGCCAAGCCGAGCAAGCCGGGTGGGCAGTATTTTTTCACCAAGGAAAGAATGACGCCATCGTAGTCATTTTCGACCACAGCTTCTTGGAGTTGGGCTTTGACGGCTTCTTCGTCGAGGGTGGCCGCATCCTTGACGAGCGCCGCAACTTTCTCCGAGCTCATCTTCATCCCGGTCGCTGCACTGATGCTATCAAAAGCCGCCTGCGCATCCATCCCGGTTGCCTTTTTCACCGCAGGCAGCGCTTTGGCATATTCTGCAGCGGCCAGCGGCTTGGGTGGCAAACGGTAGCCGTCCTTGGCCGTCAGGGCCAGGCCGGCGGCGATCATGCCGGGCAAAATCACCAATATCGGGAAAATCATTTTGGGCACCGCGGCGATGAGGGGAGTGCGGCGGGCGGCACTCATATTTTTTGCGGCCATCGCCCGTTGCACGACCAGGAAGTTGGTGCACCAGTAACCGAAGGACAGCACAAACCCCAACCCGAAGAGCATCGCAAACAAGTCCACGCTCATCGGGTTGCCCTCCGCTCCGCCTAGCAGTGGCTTCCATGCGCTGGTCCATGCGTCCGGCTTGAAATTGTGGGTGTTGAGTTCCAAGGCACCGGGATTTTGGGCGACAGTGCCTAACAGACCTTTCAAGTGCTCCCAGCCCCCGACGTCCTGCAAGCCGAGGTAAACAATCGGCGCGAAGCCCAGCACAATCATGAAAAATTGCAGCACCTCGGTGTAGATGGCGGACGTCAGCCCGCCCTTTAGCACGTAGGCGAGGACGATGGCCGAGCAGATCCACAGGCTCACGTCATAGTTCCAGCCGAGCAACTGGTGGAGGAGTTTTGCCAGGGCGTTCATGGAGATGCCTGAGGCAAACATCGTCATCACCGCGAAGGAAATCGAGTTCAGGCAGCGGGTGCGCTCGTCAAATCGAAGTTTGAGGTACTCCGGCACTGATCGGGCTTTGGAACCGTAGTAAAACGGCATCATGAACACGGCGAGAAAGATCATTGCGGGGATGGCCCCCACCCAATAAAAATGACAGGTGGCAATCCCGTATTTGGCACCGCTGGCGGTCATGCCCACCAATTCCAGCGCACCCAGATTGGCCGATAGAAAGGCCAACCCGGTGACCCATGCCGGAATCGAGCGGCCCGACGTCAGAAAGTCCGCCGATGTCTTCATATAGCGCTTCAACGCAAAACCAATGCCAAGCACAAACACCACGTAAATCAGCAAAATGGAGTAATCCACCGGAGCTAGATTGACGGCGTTGGCTAACAACAACGCGCAATTTGCAGTTAAGAACGAAGTCATGCGGCGGAGGCTGGGGGGATTTTCGCGACCCGTCAATCAAAAGAAGTCGGAAATGACCAGCGCAGCCGAATCCATCCGCTCGGCACGCTAACCCATCGCCCCTTGGTATTCCGGCATTCCTCTCACGTTCCTGGTTTGCGAGAAACCCCTCCGCGAGACGGCTTGCACATCCTGTGACCCCTGACACTTTCCTGGTCTAGCCAAAGCGGCGTGGCGGGCTGCATGCCATGGCTGCTCAATGGCCGCCTGCCAGAAACCCGAGTACCGCCTCGCGGCATTCTTGCCCGCGGGTTTGCATCAGCAAATGCGGTCCATCAATCCAATGGCAGGCGGCCTCTGGAAAATGCCGCTCGAGCTGCGATTGGGCGTCCCAAGGAATCACCCGGTCCTGCCGCGCCTGCAGCAGCAACACCGGTAATCCGGCCAAGTCCGGGCAATCCTCCTCTCGCAATGCCAACACGACCCGCACCCGCTCGGCCAATGTGGCGGCTGGTGCCCGGTCCGCCGTGTTAGTTAGTGCGGCCAGCAAATCCGGGGAGGCATCCTCGCCTGTTAGGAATTGTTTCAGCAGGAACACCGGGGGGGTAAGTGAAAAAATCGGCTGAAGCGGCAACCAGCCGATTCCGCCAGGTTGGGGGCTGGAGCAAAACCCGCTGACCAGTACCAATGCCTTGACGCGTGGCAGCGCTTTGGCGGCCAGCAGCATCGCCAAGGGGGTGGAAAAGGATTCGGCCAGCAGCACCAGGTCACCCGGCGGCAGGGTGGATGATAGGCCCTTGGCCAGTGCTTCATAATCCTGCGCTCCGTGGCCAGGCAGGGCCATCGCAACTGCCTGCATGCCACCCCAATCCAGAGCCAGCGCCGGCTCGTAGAGTCGAGCCGTGCCATGAAGGCCGGGAAGCATCACCAGAGTTGTATCGGTCCAATTCATCCGTATGCGTGTCGCAGCTACGGGCCAGCTCCGCCTGTTCTTGCAGTCCCTTTTCCAGTGCGTGTGTTCTTCAAGTTTGCCTGGAATGAAAATGTCCAACGCTGTGATTCATCGCAGATTTCGGGCTCGACGCGCTGGCTAAGACGCGCCAGACTGTCGAAACCAAGCCAATCACCGCATGAAAATCCGCTCATTGTTCGCCATTTTGTTTGCCTCCGTGTCCACGGTGGTGTCCACCTTCGCCGCTCCCGCAACCACCCATATTCTGCTGCTGGCAGGCCAACCGTCACACGGTCCGGGCGAGCACGAGCACAATGCGGGGGTCCTGCTGCTCAAAAAATGCCTCGATGCCAGCGGGCTGCCGCTGACCACCACCGTCCATTTGGGAGCCGAGTGGCCCAGCTCCCAGGAACTCGCCCAAGCCGACACCATTCTTTTCTATGCGGACGGCGGTGGCGGTCATTTCATGCTCGCGGCCGATCACCTAACGCAACTCGCCAAGGAAATGCACCGCGGCGCAGGCT
>CAIQXC010000669.1 GCA_903875675.1 Akkermansiaceae bacterium | reverse complement strand
GGCATCGATTCCTTCGCTCGCTGGGTGGCACCTAACCCTGCGAAGCCACGCCCCGGCCCATGCGCCCCCCCCCGGCGCGGGGGCGGTCGCAGCGCAAGCTCCTGCCTACGATCGGCCATTCCACCGGAGCCGCCGCCACGGCTGATCTCGCCGACCGACTCGCCGCCTACTTCGGGTGCAAATCTGAGGAGCGCGTCGATTAAATCTCCGCCATCCTCGACACCCTCAAGGCGCTGGGGCACATCGGTTGATTTGCTCCACGTCCTGGAATTTGAGTTCTGGCAGTTCCACGGAATGCCACCGCTCAACGATCGCGATGGACTCATTGTAAATCGTGATCGTCACTGGCAGCGGGAAGCGAATGCTACGCTGCGACATCTTCCGTTCGGTCATGGCTTGCACCATGATTTCAGCGCGTCCGGTCATATCCGGTTCCAGCAACGTGAGTTCTACCGGGCCCTTGAAGAACGTGAACTGGCCGAGTGGCGTGCGCTCCCATCCACATTGATGGAAGTCGTGCCACTCAAGCGTGAGAGGCGGGGTAGCAGGGGATCCCGTTGTCATTTCAGAGGGGGGACGGGTGTTTTCCATTTACGGCGCGGATTCATCTGCCACCCGGAAGTAGCGCTTCGCAACGTTGCGGGTGGAGTAGAACCTTTGGACTATCGCGCCATTGCCAGCGATACCGCTTTCCACGGTCGACCAGGTGGTCATGTCGGATGAGTCCTCGATCCGGTAGCTCTTGCCAATTGACGCCGGAAAGGTGAACTCGATGGCGGTCCTTGCCTCAGCCACCAGCGGCGGGGCGTCCAGGGCGTTGAGCGGTGAATGGCCGGTCAGCACCTCGTAGCCGTCAAAAATGCCGTCGCCGTCGGTGTCAGCGATGTTCGGGTTGGTGCGGTAGGTGAAGATTTCCTCGTGGTCGCTGAGCCCGTCGTTGTCTGAGTCGGTAAGGTTGGGATTCGTGTGGTAAATCGTCAGTTCGTCGTTGTCGCTGATTCCGTCGTCGTCAGAGTCGATAGAGAATGTTGCGGAGATGGTTTTGTCGGAATCCATATGGATGCTGAGCGGGTTGACAATGCCCGTAGCATCGCCGGTCCATCCGGTAAAGACATAGCCGGCTTTTGGCTCTGCGGTAAGGATGGCCGTAGTGTTGAACACATAATGGCTTGCATTTGCGGTGACTGATCCGTTCGGTGACGTTCCAATAATGATTGCCAATGGCCGAACTCCGGTGACGCGCCAAGCCTCCATTTGCCCAGACGGGTTGATGCCGTCGCCAACGATTGTCTGGCCATCTGCTGAGATTCCGCGTGCTGCTGAAAGAGTCCATCCTTTGAGATTCGTCACACCGTAGTCGGAGATTAGAACGTCGCGGAGATTGCGCATTCCGTGGGCGCTGTCCCAAATGAATGCCGCGCTGCTATTGCCCACCTGATCAGCGCCTACAATATACGTGCCATCCGCAGATACATCCCATGCGTAACTGTAAGAACCGCCAGTCATATGACCGAGTCCCGCAAGACCTGTTGCCTGAGTCCAGCTGAAAGCCTCAGATGAGCCGTTGTCCGTGTGAAATCCCTGTCCGACGATCACGCTCCCATCAGTGGAAATTCCATTTGCAGTATAGCTCTTTAACACTCCATCGGGTGAATTCCCGAGGCCGACCATTCCGGTGGCGAGCGTCCAACGAAATGCCTCATGCCATGGTTGGCTGGGTTCAAACCCGGCTATCGTAAGGCCGTCGCCGGAAACTGTTGTGGCATAAGCGCCATCAATATCTCCGATGGCCACTGGAGGACCGCCCGAAAGCCACCGAACGGCTCTCGTACCAAGTTCGCCCGAACCTGCTGTCGTCGTGCCAAGACCGACGATGATGGAGCCATCGAATGAAGAGCCGCAAGCATTGCACTGAAATGGGCCACCCCCTAAATCGCCAAGGCTGGTCATGCCGGTTGTCCTTGTCCATTGGAACGCTTCTTCCCCGGCTGCCCCGCCGACGCTGGAGCAGTAACCTACAATGGTCAATCCGTCGCCGGACACACTTCTAGCAAAGCTCGTAAATCGGAATCCCGGCAGGTAGCCGAGTCCCACGATTCCTGATTGCTGGGTCCAACGGAATGCCTCGCCGCCCGAACTCGATCTTGACCATCCGACGACAACGGAACCGTCTGCCGACACATCGTAAGCTGCGCTTCCAAGGTCACTGCCTGGAAGAATGCCCAATCCCCCAAACGACGCGCCGTATGAGCACGCCGCAGTAAGGAAAATGAGAAGTGCAGTTAGCGGGCGGGCGGAACGCTGATAGGTGGGAGTGGTTATCATAGGCTTCAAGCTTGCTTTCCTCCCACCCGCCACCAAGAAAAATCTACCAAATCCCTTCCCTGCGCGGAATTTCTGGCTGATAGAAAATTACGGAAATCCTAACCATGTTGCAGATGGCGGCACAGAAATCCTCACACCCGCCGACGGCGGAAGTCAGAAATCGAACACCCCCCGACGGCGAACCTGTGAGCGGTCAGCAGCGAGATAGACCGACAAGAATCCTTGTTGGTTGATTTCAGCATCGGCTCGCTCTTACTGTCCCCAACGGGGTAAGTGAGAGTCTGGCAGGCGATGTAACCAAAGGGAAGCCCCGGCCATCGCGGAGGACGGCCGGGGCTGGTGGAACGAGTTAGATTGCGAACCGTGACCGGGCGAAGGACGGAATAATGCTGGTGCCTCCATAGAGGAACTTTGCCACCCTGTTGCGAAGGTGGGCTTTCCTCCGGGTGGGTTCTGATACGAGCGTGGCGGCGCCGGTTTTGGCGCGGATGTGCTTGATGACTTCCGGGTCGCGGAAGTTGATGCGGGTGCCGGCGGGGATATTGATGGCGGCGAGGAACTGGTTGATCTTGAACGCCGCTTTCTCGGTGAAGACCAGGTGCTCATGGATCACAACCGTTTTGCCGTCGCGGTTGGTGAATTCCAGCTTGATTGGCATCTCTTCGATTCCGATTGAATTGAACTTTATCTCGTTCATTTCGAGGATCGTGAACGGGTAGTCTCCGTCCTCGAATACGGTGGTGGTGTTCTCAATGGGTCGGTTGATTCTCATGATGTTTGTTCCAAATGAGAAGCCCGCCAAGGAAGCGTTAGAGCGCTTTCCCCCCGCAACATCACTTGCAGACAGGTATCCTTGACGGGCTTCAAATCTCTTTGGTGGTTTCCGCTCCCGGTTGATGGCCGAGGGTTGAGAGTGCGGGCCGGGGCTCTAACCCCGGCGGGCGGACCGTGGCATAATCGAACCGGGTCGGCAAAGGTTTTTCTGCAATTTCCGAAAAACTATTTGGTCCGGCCTCGGGCTGTGGATCGGAGGTAATCGACCGACGCAAACTTGCGTCCGCTCATCTGGCCCACTCGCATTTGAAATGCGAAAGGGCCGGATTTGAAATTCGACCCTTTGAAACCGGGTGGGCGCAATGCAACTCCGGTCATATCGGCGCGCAGGCCACCTGTTGGAGAAAACCCATCCGCATTTCAAATGCGAGTCGGTTGCGGCGGCACTGGCGTCCTAACCTGGCGAATTTCATCTCGCATTTCAAATTCGAGATAACCCCAAACATAACCAATGATTTGTGCTCGTATTTCAAATGCGAGCACCCCAATCCACCTCAATGCCCGACATGGCATCCGCTTGCAGATGTTTCGTCGGCCAAGCTGCCGTCAAACGTCCACCGCCGGCCCCTCCGCGCTTTCCAGCATCTTGCGGAACAACTGCCGCAGCGCTGGAGAGTGCCTGAGTCGTTCTTCCAAGCCGACGGCGCTGTCGGCTGAGGCGTCAATATTGATTACCTCGGAGCGGGCCACTGGCCTACCAACGCGATATTCCAGCAGGGCCAGCGCGGCAGCAGTCCGGGCGCGGTGGTCAGGGCTGCGGGTGCCGTCGCGATTTACAACGTCTGCGGCCAGCGCGTCACTCAGCGCCCGAATGATTCGATGGGCGGGGGCCTCGGCGTCGATGACCTCGGCAAGCTGGTTGTTGGGGTCTGAATGGCGTGCTGGTGTCATGGCTTCTTTGGGCGGGGTTTGCGGGTGATGAATCGCACGGGCGGCTTGGCCAGGTACTTGCTGGCAATTCTCCGTCGGTTCTCGGGCGGTAGCGATGCGAGAGACGCGGCCAGCACTTCAGGGATGAGCCGCTTTGCCAGGGCCGCCAGAATTTCGACGCGTGCTTGCTCAGGGTCGAATGGCGCGGATTCCGGCAGCATTTGCTTCCACGGCACGTCAGGGGCGAATGCAAACCGCAGATCCGGGCCTCCTGGCAGGTTGAGTGTCTGCCGGAAAGACCGCTTTGTCTCGTCGGCGTGCTTTTGGTACTCGGTCAGCAGCACGCCGACAGCTTCTAGGGACCACGGGTAAAGGCTTAGCTCGTAGTTAGTAATGATCGGCTGGCTGCCGGTGGCATTACGGTCTCTAACTATTTTTAATCGCGCTCCGTTTTCGAAAGTGTGATACGTGACCGCTGGCGGCTTTTGGGTCATAATGTTGTTTTTCGGTTAGGTTTGAATTTGATGGTGATGTGTTGGGGAGCGGGTGAAGTTGGTCGATGAAATTAGTTTGGGGGATAGGTCCGATTCAGATAATCGAGGTACTGCCTAGCCTTGCCGACGTTTCCCTCGAGGTGGCCGTCTATGATGGCGTGACAGATCCGGCGGGCCGCATCTGGAGTGAGGATCACTTCAGATTCGGATAACCTATCCTCAAGGCTTGGCCGTTTCCTTTCCATCGAGCGGCCGAACCGTTTGAAATCCTCCACGACAATCGCAGCTTCAAGATTGCCGCCCTTGGCTTCGTAAAACACGGCGTCGAGTTCAGCGGTTGAAACTTCCTCCTCGGCCTTGAGCTTTCGGATGCCAGCGGCGGCGGTTGCCTTGCGCTCGTTGAGCCTAGCGATGTCCGCCATCGCCGCTACCGCCGCGCCGAGCAGGAGGTGAGATAGAGTCGAGTTTGGATCCAATTTTAGGTGATGCTCTATGTATTGAATAGTGCGGCCCAGTCCGTCGGCTTCGTCTGGGGCGAGGTGGATGGTGATTGTGGTTGGGTGGTTGGTCGGTGTCATATTTTTGTTTGGTTCGGTGGTGAGAATTCTTGCAGCCAGATCACGCGGGACATATTGCCCGTCTTGGGGTGGCGCTGGCCGGGCAAGCGACAGGGATGTTCGGGCCGGCCGATCAAGCCGCTGTCGATGCCCAACGCGGCTGCGGTCAACCTGAGCGATTGCAGGGCGGCAGTGGGCGGCGAGATGAACCAAGCATGGATGGACTTGCCTCCAGTCCAGATAATCGCGGCCAAGCGCCAATGAAGGTCATCGCGGATCCACTTGGCCACAGCCAGGCTTTCTTCAACGTGTTGGCGGATCTCGGCGGAGGTCCTGGGAGTGGCACCGGGCAAGCCGTCGAAGTCCAGCACGACGAACGGCGAAGCCAGCACGCTGTCGGCGGTGCGTCTGGTGCTGCCGGGTTTCCAGGTCGCCGGGCTGACCATCGGGCCGACGGTCGGCGCATCATGCCAGTCCGCCACCGTGCGCCAGTGGTCGGCATGGTTGGATCCGGAATGAAACACCTCGCCGGTCCAGACAACATCGCCCTTGGAGAACAGGCTGGACAGGAAATGGCAGGGGTCTGATTCGACAAGTGGGGAGTCGATCCGCTGCGGCGAGGATTCTCGCACCTGGGCCAGACTCCAGAGGTGGCGGGCGATGATGCCGGCGCGGGCGCGGGCTGCGGCATCAGCGAGGGATTTTTCAACGGCCTGCCTGCGGCGCTCGGCATCACGCTCCAACCGCCACCGCCGGTCACGCTCTGGGTCTGGTCGACGCTCGCCACGGATGCCGATCAAGCGAAATATCTCGCGGCGGTGCTCGGTGTCACCCGGCAGGCAGCCGCAACCCCACTTCCCGGTCGCGGCGTTGAGATAGAAGTGCTCGCCGCTGCGGTCATTCCCGGCAGCGTGGCAAGCAGGGCACTGGGCGACAACTTTAGACCCAGTTCGGCGGACTTTCAAAAGTCGCGTCAGGTCAATTCGTGGTTCGGTGGTGGCCATGGTCATAAGTTCTGCTAGATGAATCACTTTCACTCCCGTTACTTTCTCCCTAAAGGGATGCGGGAGAAAGCAAAGTGATTGGTGGGGCTACTCCCGAAACCATTTCGGGAGTAAGAAAAGTAACGGTAGTGAATGGGGTAAATCATTGTAGTTCCTAGGCGAATTCACTCCCTAAACTCTGCTCGGCCACAATCCATCCGCCCTTTTTATCGTAGGTGGCGGCCCTGGTCCGCTTCACTTCCTGCAAAGCGCGGAAAAATGGAGTGGCAGTGATGTCGTGTTCGTTCCTGGCCACCTTCTGCCAGGCCGTCGTCGATGGCTGCGGAAGCATCGAAACCATGTGCGGAATATTGGTGGTTTGTGGCCGCCCCTGCTTGCCTGGGGTGTTGGCCATGATACTGGATTCATGATGAACGACGCAGGATGTGATGGGTTTGCCGCGCCTATCGGTTCCGAGTTCGACCACTTTCAGAGAAAACGGCATCGGTTCACCCGCCTGCAAATCCCGCTGTTTGGTCACGCGGACGGTCGATATGGTTTCCCCCTCTGGCCTGGTAATCTCAATTTCGCTGTCCACCGCTGCCCGCAAGCTCGAATGCCCGCGTGCTCCCTTGGCCTGATCCTTGCCGCAGTGATGAACGACGCAGACGTGCGTCCCGGTGGCGGCACGAACCGCGTCAATAGCCTTCACCGCCACTGTCATGTCCGCTCCGCTGTTTTCGTCGCCCCCGGCCATCGCCCGCGCCATCGTGTCGAGAATTACGAGCTTCACCTGGAGGCCGCATTCCTCGGTGACTGCCTCCACGGTGGCAGCAAGACGGTCAGCGTGTTCCGGCTCAAGTAGAGATACCGGGTCGAACACCAGATAGAACGGATCGCCCGGCTTCAACAATCCTTGCCGCCGGAGTGCTGCCATCCGGTTCTTCGCACCATGCGAGCCTTCCAGCGCGACATAAATTACGGCACCATGATCGCATTCCAGCTCGTCCCGGAAATGGCGGCCTGATGCTATTGCCGCGCCAAGATCGACAATCCAGAATGACTTGCCGCAATTGCTAGGACCATAGAGTACGGACGCCCCGCCTTCGGTTAGCAGTCCTTCCACGAAGTCCAGCGCCTCGCTTACGCCGTCGAGTTGGTCAGCGCAGATGAAATTGAAGACAGCGCGTTGGCCGGCGGTCATCGACTCCCCCGCACCCTGGAGCAACGCGGTCTCTGTGATTAGCAGCGGGCCGCTGGGTGGGGAATATGGCGGTGGTGCGACGCTGGCTTGCTGAGGCGCATCCAGGAGCCACGGCAGCGGGTCGCCTTCGCGCCACTCCGGGTCCGCACTAACGAAATTTGTTAAGTCGATCATGGGTCAATTTCTGTTGGATTGACCGCCGGTGGATTTTCGGTAGAGTTGGGGCACCTTTGAGCCCCGCTCCTGTCGCTGATCCGTTGGCGGCAGGAGTTTTTTAGGCCTTTTTCCAACCGATTTCCCGAACCTTGCGGGACTCGGCGAAACGTTGCAGGTCTGCGAGGTCGTATCTAACGTTTCTGCCGAACTTCACAACCGCCAGCAGACGGTCGGCAGTGAGTTGCTGGACGGTCCGCTTGGATACCGCGAGGGTCGCGGCGGCCTGGTTGACGTTCAGGAGCGATAGATGCCTGCCGCCATCATTACCGAGGCGGGTTGATGTCGCCGCAATCCGGTCGCGGGCGCTGGTTTGGTCTGAATGTTGTCGGATGGTATGTGGCGCGTTAATCTGTGACATGCCGCAAACTTAGGCAAACCGCCGCACTCAGTAATTGCCGGACAATAAGCCCTTATTGTCCCCAGAATCCCGGGACGGCGGAAACGGTTTCAAGACCACCCCGCAAAGTCAGCACCAATATTCCTCCTCGCCAGTCCGTTTCGGTGAATTCAACCTCGTCACCGCAGCGGTTCTTAATGGTGTAGGACTTATCCTTTCGCTGACTATCCTTGAATTTTTTGGGAACCAGATGCCGGTTCCGCCGAAGAACGGCGGCTATCACGCAAATCCATTCCTCGCGAGTATCAGAGGTGTAGTCAGGAAGCTTACTGATATCCAAAAGGAGCTGCTCCCCGAAGTTGGTAATCTGAGTGACTGCCGCAAAATCGGTCGGATCATCTATCGTTGTTTTGATTTGTGGTGAAAGCCGATCCTTGGACTCGTCCATGTCCTCGATCTTATACGACGGGGTAATCGGTTGCAGAATTGACCGCGCAAAGTCCACACGTCGGAGGTTCTCAACCGCAAATCCTTTCTGTGAATCGTAGGCCATGATATCTTTACTCCCACTCCCGGAACCTTCGCCAGCGCCTCTACATGATCCAATGCGCATAGCGTTGCCCGCCTTCGTAACGGTGCTGCGCTGCGTCCGGTCTTGCGGCAGCAGCACGGGCCATTCCAGGACGGCCTGCGCATAATCCAGATGCAGCTCGTTGAGGCGTCCGACCATGCCGCATGTGATTGAGTAAAACAATCGGATGGCATCGGAGTCGCCGCTTCGCGCAAGTTTGTCGAGTCTGTCCAGCCAGCCCAGTGCCTCATTGTTTGCGACGTAGGCGGGGGGCAACAAATCGTTC
>CAIQXC010000668.1 GCA_903875675.1 Akkermansiaceae bacterium | reverse complement strand
GGTGTTCCGGCCAGCTCGACGGATCTAGCCAAATCTCCTGAGTAATGCTGCCAATTGCGCCATTTGGGAACGGGGAGAGTTGCGTGCCCGGTATCACTTTGCCATTGCTCACCTCGGCAGCCGCCCAACCGACAGACAGGTGGCCGTTGCCCGAGTTCTGTTTGTGCAACGCCTCGATGTAATATTTCTTACCGGCCACGAGACTGATTGGCTTCGACCTCTGGCTTGGAAACTGAGTGAAGTTTCCGGCAGCCGTCGGCTGGCGGGTGAAGGCGACCAGCACCTTGTTCCTCGGAGTTTCATCCGTGCTCAGGTATAACTCTGCGGTGGCGTCGGCCGCGATGGCAAAGTCGTAATCCGCGGTTTTGGGTGCGTGGACGAAGCCGCGCACTCGTCCACCATAGAGATTGCCGACGCCTTTTTGCGCTTCAAATTGCTGGAGAACGATGCTGCGGGCCGGCTTCGTGTTGACGGGGATGTCTGCCAGGCATTTATTGGCTGCAAGCGTTTTTTGAGCGGTGATGGACTTCCACTTGCCTGGATTGATTTTATCAGGCTTGGTGTTTTTCAGCACAAAATTCACGATAGGTGTCGGGTTCGGGAGACTGTGAGGGCGATGCCCGGCACCCGGCTTTTTGACGAGTGTGACGTCGCCGCCGAGGGCCTTGTAGCGGGTTTCCAACAGTAGCGCATTGCCCTCGATGGCGACGACCCAGTCTTGCATATCACCGCAGACGACGAAGATTGGAATCTTCGCGTCGGCCATGGGTTTGAGATTATCGATCGGGTTGCCCTTGTAAGCACGC
Source organism: Akkermansiaceae bacterium (assembly GCA_903875675.1). Lineage (GTDB taxonomy): Bacteria > Verrucomicrobiota > Verrucomicrobiia > Verrucomicrobiales > Akkermansiaceae > Luteolibacter. The sequence continues at coordinate 4,310 of CAIQXC010000668.1, read as the reverse complement.
GCCTCGGCTTCAGTCATCCCATAGGCATTGAGACAATCCCGCCAATCCCTGCCGGACGCCCTGGTCCGCCCACCCCCGCCCGGCCAACTCTTGAAATCACACACCGGCGCGTCCAAATACATGCAGGCCACCAAATCCGGGTGACGGATTCCCCAGTTGAGGGCATACAAACCGCCGCGGCTGAAGCCCTCCGGGACGGTCTTGGCGCTGAGATGATAGTTTTCGCAGACAAAGTCGTAGTAGAGGTCCATCGAGTCGAGAGCCACCGGTGCCCCAAACAGGCCGCCAACACCGATGTAGCCCACGTGCACCCCTTTTTCTAGCAGGGCTATATCAGCTTGCGGATCGACCCCGAAAAACTCGGTGCGCCAAATCCAGGGATTGCCCTCAGCTGGCTTCTTGGGAATGACCAGCAACGCGCCACGACCTCCCACATTGAAGTTGTGCTGCTCATAACCATTCCATTCACCCTTTTGAACTCCGGCAGGCGCGGCGAATGCTTCCGGTGTGACCATCATCGCGCAAAGCGCAATCAGCAGGATTGCCGTTCTAACGAATCTAAATTGGAGGTGATGAATCGGGTGAATGGGCATGGGGTTCCGCCACCAGAGTAGCCATCCAGCGCCGCTTGCCAAGGACAATGCCCCAATGCCACGATGCTTTAGCCCGGCACCAGGGCTCGACGTCAGGACGAGAACTTTGCGAGTTGACTCGCACGGATCGTTGTGCGAGTCCTTGGTCGTGGAAGCCCCTCTCGACATGGATCAGCTGTAACTTGCCATGCATTCCTTCACGCAACGCCGCTTGGGACTCGCATCACACGGCTTCGTGTTAGCCATCGTCAACACCTCGTCGCGCTACCTGGACCAACCCGATCCGGCCGCCGCCATGCGCGACGCACAGAAGAACCCAACTGATGAAAACATAGACACGGCGCTCGCCATCTTCCATGCATGGCGGGAACGCGACCCTGAAGCCGCCCTGGCAAGCCTCGGCAGCAACTGGCACCTGCTGGGTTTTTGCGACACCACGCCGGCATTGCTAGAGCATGAATTTGGCCGGGACTGGATGGCGCAGCAAGTGCGCGAAGACAACCTTTCCTATCGGATGCGCCGAGCCATCGCCAGTGGCCTGGCAAGCCATTTGGCCTGGGACGCTAGCTTGGCTGGTTTCCTCACCTGCTATCAGACCATCCCCGATCCGGAATTGAAGGACCTATTCTGGCGGCGCTTCGCCGAAGAATGGCCGATAGTAACCTAACGGAGGAAGCATCCAAGCCCAAAGGGATTGAGCACGCGATGACCCGTATGGTGGAGCAAGCGATCCAACAAAACCCCGGCCTCGCAGAACCCTTCCTAACCGGCGGGGCAACACGCCGGGAATGGCTCGATCAATTGCGGCAGGCCATTCCCGGTGCGGATGCCTATGCGCAGGCCTTGGAGCAAGCCGCCTGGCGGACCACGGCCGGGCGCTCCGATCCCCAGCAACTCATGGCGTGGGCGGCGGAATTGTCCAAACAGGATGGCTTCAATAACATGTTTCGCGAGGTGGTGGCTCCAAGCGACTGGGGGAATTCATTCGCCGAACCAATCGATGATCCCCCGGAAAGCGCCAAGCCGCCCATGGATCCTTTCGCCGGCTCAAACTAACAAACCCGTGCAAGCTTGTGAATTCCCCATCTCTCTCTGCTGCCCCGGAAATGTGGAAATGCGAGGACTGGTTCAGTCGATGGGGAACCAGTCATCGCATTTCAGGGAATTGAGCTTGCTCGACCCGTGGCACTTTTGAGGTCGAGCACTGAGTTCTGACTGGTGGATCGAACTGTCATGTTGGGGCAAAGCCCCTTCCCGCCGCACTCCACACATTGGCTGCGTCTGGGCGGCGCAGGGACGGTTCACTAGTGAGGGTCGGCACCGCGATCCCAAAAGGCGAAGAAGAAGACACAGGCCACAATGGCCGCCATACCCGAGGGGATCAGCCAAAACGTCTTCCATTGGGCGGAAGCGGTGGCCAGCAAGGCGGCATCCACCTTGGGCAGGCCGACCGAGAACATCTGCCCGAGCTGTGCGGCAAAGCTGAGGCTCTCTGGGGCCTGCGCCCCCTGAATCGCGCCAGTCAGCTTGGCGTGCCCGGTGACGTGGGCCTGCATGGCCAGATCCGCAAGCTGGTAGCCGTAGTACATGCCCACTCCCTGAGTGAAAAACACGAGCATCGATTGGACCTGATTGCGCAGGGTCACGGGTGCTGCACGGTCGGCGTAGATGAAGCCAGTGACGAAGAAGAAGTCGTAGCAGACGCCGTGAAGCGCGATAGCAGCAAAGAGCATCCACACCGATTGAGCTGGCGCGGCGAAGGCAAACAGGGCGTAACGAAGGACCCACGCCCCCATGCCAATGAGGATCATCCGTTTCACGCCCAAGCGGCGGAAAAACGCTGGGATGAGGAGCATGAAGATGATTTCCGACATTTGCCCGATCGACATGGACGAGGCGGGCTGCCGGAACCCCATGTCAGAGAGGAAGATCGAGGTGGTGCTGAAGTAGAAGGCCAGCGGAATACAGATGAGGATCGAGCAGAGGATGAACACCAGGAATGACGGCTTGGCGAGCATCTTGAACGCATCCACCATCAGCAAAGAACTCCATTTGAGGGGCTGGCCCTTTGCCGGTGGCGGCGTGTGCGGCAACCCAAATGCGAACACCCCCAGCACCAGTGAGGCGACACCCGCCAGCGAGAACATGTGCAAGCTGGTGGACCAGCCGAGAAAGCCGACGACGAGGCCGGCGACGATCCAACCGATGGTGCCCCAAACGCGCAGGGCTGGGAATTTACTTTGATCGCTGATGTTGGCGAAGGCGATGGAATTGCCGAGGCCGAGGGTGGGCATGAAGCAGAGCATGTGGGCGAGGAAGAGGGTCTTGACGATGACGGCATCGCCTTTGGCCGCAAAGCCCGGCACCGCCAGCATGACCCCCCCACCCAGCAACAACAACACGCCCATCACCTTTTCAGAGGGGAAAAACCGGTCCGCCACCAAGCCGAGAAACAAGGGGGCGAGAATGGCGGCAATCGGCGCGCTGCCATACGCCGCACCAATGATCGGTGCCAGGTGGTTGCTATCCAGACAGGCCCCCAAGCTCACAAACCAAGCCCCCCAGACGAAAAATTGCAAAAACATCATCAGCGAGAGGCGCAGCGTCGGTGTGGCGGGGGGCGGATTCATGGCGGAGGAAAATCCCTCTACGGCAAAAATCCGCCACTATTTCAGTTTGCCACCGATCCAGGTGAGAAGCCACCCTCAGCGTCCTCGCTCAATCCAAGTCTTTCTTATCCAACTCGGCGTCGAGGTGCTTGAGGAAATCCTCAGTTTTCGGGAATTTGCTGGCGTAAAAACGACTGAACTCCTTGCCCGATTCATCCAGAAGAATGACCGTTGGAAACCCGTCAATCTTGTACTTCCCAACAGTCGGCTCGTTTTTCTTGGCCACCGCTTGATCGCCTTTCGGCATATCAATCTCCACTAGAATGTAGTGTTTGGAGGCGGCATCCACGAATTCCGATTTCGAAAAAACCGCGGCCCGCATCATTTTGCAGGGAGGACACCAATCCGACCCGGTGAATTCAACCAGCACTGCTTTGTGCTCGGTCTTCGCCTGTTCAAGGGCTTTTTCGAGATCGTCACTCCAACCCTTGAGGGGCTCTGCAAAGGCATGACTGACCAGCGCACTGGCAGAAAAGGCAAAGGCGGCGAGATAGGTGACAGCTTTCATCACTTGAAAAACGACCCCAGCGGGTAATTCTTTTCAAATTTCTTGCCACAGGCGTTAGAACCCGCTAGGTGGGTGAGCCATGTTAGCCGAATCACGTTTGATTGTAGCCACCCGTAATTCGCACAAGACCCTAGAAATCCGGGCGATGCTCGGAGATCACTGGGAGGTGATGGACGCGAATGATTTTGTGGGGCTTCCGGTCATTGAGGAGACTGGCCAGACGTTTCTGGAGAATGCCGTGCTGAAGGCGGTGGGCATCAGTCGATTGGTGCCGGGCTGGGTATTGGCGGATGATTCCGGGCTGGAAGTGGACGCCTTGGGAGGTGCGCCAGGCGTGTGGTCGTCGAGTTTTGGCGGCGAGGAGGGACATCACGCAAAAAACAACGCACACCTCCTCAGCGCGATGCTCGGCCAAGCCGTTCGGACGGCCCGCTTTCGTTGCACGATGGTACTGGCCACGGCGGGCATCGCGCAAGCTGACTTTTGCGGGACAGTGGAGGGCTGGCTCGCGGAAGCGGCGCAGGGTGAAGGTGGCTTTGG
>CAIQXC010000667.1 GCA_903875675.1 Akkermansiaceae bacterium | reverse complement strand
GGAATTGAGCTTGCTCGACCTCGTGGCGCTTTTGAGGTCGAACACTGAGTTCTGGGGGTACTCGCCGCCTTACAATTCTGTTGGACCGGACAAAAGTCACGGGATTTCCGATAGATTGTGCACTCGTGGGTTGCCGGTGAGCGGGTCTGGATGGACTAGGACGAATGAGCGGGCGGTGGGGTCGAGCGGCCAATAGGTGGAATTGAACGGGACCCACTCAGAGCCGACTTGGCGGACCATTTCGACCTCGATGCGGTGGTCCTGAGGTGCGGGGTGAGGCGGGCGCAGCACGACGGAAGCGCCGGGCTTGAGGTTGCTGCGTGTGCTGCCGAAGCGCACGGCGATTTCGTCGGCGGTGGCATTGAGCAGAAAGCGGTCGCCGGGGCCGATGTGGGCGCTTGCATCGGGGATGGGCAGGATGGCGCAGGTGCCGTCGGACTTGGGCAAAATGAGCAACAAAAAGCGTGCTCCGGGGGATTCCGGCAGAGTGAACTGGGCGGTGGACTTGAAGGCGCTGGAACTCGCCACGTAGCTGCCCGGTGCCATCGCCTGCGGCTCGCCAAATTGGTTTTTTCGGGCCTCGAGGCGTGCCTTGGCCGGATGGGCGGCCGGATGGGCGGCGTCGGCTGGCGCATCGGCCGGGCTGACGTCGAAGCTCACGGCAGAGGCGGGAAGGTCGAAGGCGAGGGTGCGCACAGGAGCGGCCAAGGCCGGAACCAGGGTGAACGCGGCCAATCCGGTTAGTTTTATGAAGGTTGCTGCGGGAATGGCTGCGCCACAGGTGGCCCGTGCGCCATGCGCGGTGTTTTCCATAGCAAAACGGCATGCCAAGCGGAGCATACGGGTGAGGCGAGAGACGAGGAGTTGGGGCATGGTGGGAACGAACATGATGGGAACGGCGGGCTGGATTATTCTAGCGGGCTGTTGAGCCAGCGCAAGGAAACCCACTCATAGCGTCGGCCAAAGCGCACATTGGCCGGTTTTTTTGGAGGGGCCACATCTGCTGCCTCGCTCGGGTCCATGTAGGTCGGAACCCGCTGGACAAGCGCCTCGCACCAAGCGCTGGCGGCCACCGCTCCCTTGTCGGTGAGAGCCTCGCCATAGGCGCGGATGCGGAAGGTGTCGCCGCGGGCGACGATGGCCGGGCCGAGGGGGTCGAGGATATCCGCCTGCATCAACCAGCCTGGGGAACCGGCGGCGGTGTTGAGAGAGCTGGCCTTGGGGAAAGCCATGGTGGCCCCATCCGGCGAACTCTTGCCCGCCAACCCACCGGCAGCCGAGAGGTTGTTCAAGCCACTTGCATCAATCGCGCTCTGGAGCGGTCCGGAAAGGGCCAAGGCTGGATCGGTGGACAGGCGGCGATTGACAAATTCGGATAGATTGAGGAAAGGGCCGCGCTTGCGGACTTGATCGACGATGGCGGCAGCGAGCTTTGCTAGTTTTTCGTCGGAGATATCGCGAAAGCCGCTGTAGGCGCTGGCGGGTTCGGCGTTGCCGGCGTCCAGGGCGTTGGCCATCACCGTCTCGGTGCGGGCAAACACGGTGCCATTGCCAACGACGTCCTGGCCTTGGGTGCCGCCGGATCTTCCGAGTTTGGTGATGGTGCGGGTGCGGGTGGAGGCCAGAAACGCCTGCCATGCACTCACCGAGGTGGAATTAACATTGAACCCGCCGTCATACATCAGATTGGCGGCGATGCGCTTGTAGGCGTCGCTTTCGAGGCTGCTGTCCTGGCTGGAGGGGAAGCTGCGGTGAAAAATGGTGGCGGCCATTTCATCGTTGAGCCATGGGCTGAAGCGTGGGTTGATGAGCGTGTCGTTGCCTTCGAGGAAGTCCCGCCAGGATTTGGCCATCGGCTTGCTGGTGCCGAAACTCTGGCTGATGCGCGGTGCCAGCGATGACAGGAAATACTTGTCCCAGAGGACCTCATTGCCGAGATAGCGATGGTCCAGATAGGTGCCCTTGGTGGTGGCGTCGGGAGGGAGCAATGGATGGGCGTAGGAGTTGCCTATCGACTGATCGGCGTAGGGCGAGTTGGGCGTGCTGTTGAATCCCCAGTAGGTGGCACGCAGCGTCGAGGCACCATCCCCCACACCGGCATGGCGGAATTGCGCCAGCGAGGTGAGCGGCACCGTCGGAATCGACGCAAACAGGAAATGCGTCTGGCCGGTGGCCGGTCCACGGCCCGAGCCGATGTACCCGTGATTGGCACCGTTTGCGCTGCCGGGCAGGGTGACTTGGATGAGGTCGCTGTCAAAGCCTGTCACGGCTTCCACCTTGTATTCGAGGCGCTCATTGGCGAACTCGGCGACGTTGCTGGTGAGTTTTGAAGAGAGGCGGGTGGTGCCGGTGTTGAGGAATGCGGGAATGGGCACGGTAGAATCGCGGGCCGTCTTGGTTTCCATGATGAAGGCCCCGAATGGCTGCTTGCGGCCAACCACCGAGCCCAGCATCACCGTCGGCACATCCGCCGCATTGACGGTTTTCATCTGGTTGATGAACGGCGCGTCGGAACGCGACAAGATTTCGCCACGATGCTCGTAAAACGGCCATTTTTTGATAAAATCGTAGATCCAAAAGTCGATGTACTGGGAATTTGCGACCGCATCGGCACCGCCAGCATTGCCATTTTGGTCGGGTTTGAGACCCACGTTGATGCGATCTGTGGCGATGCCGGTGATGGAACTGCCGTCGGGCATGAGCTTGGCGGAATTGAGGGATGCATCGAAAAACGCGCCGGGCCAAAATTCGCGAGCACCTGTGGACGGGTTGAGTTTGAGGGAGAAGACGACGGTTTCGCCGGGGGCCATGGAAAACGGGCGGCCACTCTCGGGATTGTTGAAAACCATGGTGAACCAGCCGCCGAGGATACTGTCGAGCCCGACGCTGCTGACGACGCTGCCATTGAGCTGCCAGTCGAATTTCATCGGCAGGCCGGTGCTGAACTTGGCATAGAACTTGGTATTGGCTGGGAAGTGGATGCGGGCGTCGAAGGGATTCCACAAGGTGACGAACACGTCGGTGGCAAGCTCCAGCGTGTAGGGCTTGGGATTGGTGGCTAACGGATCCTTGGTCGCCGTGTACGAGTACAAATAAATGATTTTGGCCATCCGCGGATAACGAAAACCGCCCGCTTCATCGCCAAAACTCGCGTACTGGTCAGCCAAATGCCAATCGATGAGCTCGCCTTTGGGCTCCACCCGCGGCTCGCTGCCGACGACGGTGACGTCCTTGTAGAGGTTGTAGTACTTGTAGAGGTGGTTCCAGCGGGCGCCCATCGCCACGTCAGGCGGGCCGTACAGATAGACCTTCTGGTCCAACTCACTGCCGGTGCCTGTCCACTGGCCAAACTCGGTGATCTTGCTGGCGGGTTGCTCAAAGAGCGTGCTAAGGTCGTGTTTCAACCCACCATGACGCACATCGGCAAGCACCGAGCGGGCGTCAGTGGTGAAGTACGCCCCCTGGCGATCCGGCCACTTGGTGGCAACCAGAGAGGCTTGGCCGACGCTGACCATCGAGGATGAACTCTTGAGGGTGGACTTGAAACCCCTCACCCCGGGCACGCTCTCCGGAGCCATCCGCCCTGCCGCGTGGCCGACCACCGCAGCGGCACCTTTGCTCGTTGGGGGCAGCAGTGGCAGGTTAGCACGCGCCTTGAGGGATTCGTCATCGGTCCACCAACCGAGCCGCCCGTGGTTGGCGATGGTCATCAGGGGGACGGTCACATCGGGACCTCCGGGGGTTTTGCGAATCACCGCCGACGCTCCGCTCACCGGTGAGCGTGCGGCATCGAGCGGAAGCGGCGTGCCCGCAGCGGTGACCAGCCAGCCGGAAAAAAAATCAGCGCGAGCTGGCTTGTAGGATCTGGAGGTAGCCGGGTTGCTTTTCCACACCCCGCGCCAACTGGGATTGGCGCAACCGCTGGCACTCGCCGTGGTGAGAACATCGGCCGGTGCGGTGATCCGGGTGTCGCTGCCGGTTTGCT
>CAIQXC010000666.1 GCA_903875675.1 Akkermansiaceae bacterium | reverse complement strand
AGATGATCGAACTCATGGCGGCCCTCAAGGCGGCACCGCAATTCGTTTTTCTAACTGACGGATTGGGCTTGAAGCCTGATCTGGAGTCCGAGGAAGGGAGGCTCGCGGGTTTGGAAAGCCCGTTCTGGTTCGCTCCAGGCGAAGAGTTCCCTCTGCTCCAGCAACACCGGCGGATCGACGGCAAGGAGTTCTTCTGGCTGGCTAACAATACTGAAAAGCCGCAGCGATGCCACATTGGATTCCGCAGGGAATATGCGGCTTCCATCTGGGATTGCGAGACCGGCGCGATCCGACCCGTCCAGTCGTACCCCTGCGGACAGGTCGATCTGAGTTTCAAGCCGCTGGAAGGATATTGGTTGGTGCTGGATCCCGCGCTGCCGTCGCAGGACTTGCCCATACCGCCGAAGATGAAGAATTTCCTAACGATTTCCACGCCTTGGAAAGTTTCCTTTGATGCGAAAATCCAACCGGAGATGGAGTTTCCGGCAAGCCTGCCTGACGAATTTGCCGCCGGGGTGGAAAAACCGCTGGAGGATTGGCAGGGTTGGGTCGGTGCCAAATTCTCCGGCCTGTTGGATTACACCCAACCCATCACCGTCGAAACGCCCGATCCCTCGATGGTGCTGGACCTGGGCAAGGTCTGCCATGCTGCGGAAGTCTGGGTCAATGGCAAGTCAGTCGGCTCACGTCTCTGGGGCCCATATATCTTTGATGTCGGCGCTGCCCTTCGCTCTGGCAACAACGAAATCCATGTGCGCGTCGCCAACCTCATCAACAACAGTTATGACGACCTCCAGCCATCCGGCCTGTTCGGCCCGGTGACCCTCAAGCAGGCTGTGCCAGCAGAGTGATCTGATCATGTTAAACGATCTGTTGTTAGGTTAGATTCCTTGGCTTGTCTTGAGGTCCTGTGATTGGTGGTTCGCTGGTGAGGGCGGTAAAACAGACTCGGGGCATTCTCAATGGACCCACGGTCTTGGGGCGCACTGTGTCGCCGACGTCCTGGGGTGGCAAGGGCAGGGGATCTCTGAAGGCTTCCCCTAGACTAGCATTGAAAAAGCAAGGCTCAGGCGGTCAGGAACGAGCAGATATATTGGCAGATCCCCTCGGTCACGGTGATGGTGAAGCCGCTGTTGGCGGCGACTTCGAAGGCTTGGCCGGCGGGAATAGCAATAGCATCGGAGCTGCCGTCGATGACAATGGTGCAGCATCCAGCGATGATCTCCATGCGCTCGGCGGCAGCCGTGCCGAAGTGGTATTCACCCGGATAGATCAGGCCCAGGGTCTTTTTGCTGGCATCTGCGAGATGAATCGTATGGGAGACGACGCGGCCATCGAAATAGATGTTAGCAGTGGCATCGACGGTGACGTTAGGGAAGCTTGACATGGGGCAGTTCGGTTATTTGGCTATGGCTTATTCGGTTGGCAGATCGGCGGCTTTCCAGGTGGCGAATCCACCTTCAAGGATGGATACTGAGTGACCGAGGGCGGCGAGGCGGGTGGCCACCTTGGTGGAGTCCGGACAGCTTAGGTCGGTGCAATAGAGGATGACGGGGCGCTTGGCCGCGACGGCACTGCGGATTTCGGCCTCGCGAGGAGCAAGCTGGGCATCAAACTGGCTTTTAGGCCAGCTCTGGGCACCGGGGATGTGACCGATGCGATAGGAAAAACCGGGGCGCACATCGTAGATGAGGGCGGTGTTGGATTGCTGGAGGGGAAAGAAGGTGGCCAACGGGATGGGTGTGACCGTGCCAGGCATGGGCGCGGGTATGGCTGGCCGGGTCGGGCTCGGCGTGATGGGTGCAGCGCCGTTGTCCGGGGGGTGGGACGGAGTGGCTGCCGTTGGCATGCAAGCCGGGATAGCGGCTGGAATCCATGCGACGGCGATCCATTTGATCGCGGATCGGGTCATTTTTCGATTTTGATGAGTTCCACGTCGAAGACGAGGAGGCCACCGGGGCGGCCGCCGCCGGGGGTTTCGCCGTAGGCGAGTGCGGCAGGGATCCAGAAGCGGCGTTTTTCGCCTACGACCATGAGCTGGAGACCTTCGGTCCATCCCTTGATGACTCCATTGAGAGGGAAACTCGCAGGCTTGCCACGTTGCACAGAACTATCGAAAAGTTTGCCGTCAGTGGTCCAACCAGAATAGTGGACGGTGACGGTATCGGCGGCGGCGGGCTTTTGCGTGCCGCTGCCCTTGGCGAGGACTTTGGAGGCAAGGCCTGAGGCGGTTTTGGCTGCGTCGGCCGGGGCGGCGGCTACATCTGCGGGAATTTCAGGCATGGTTGATTCAGCGTGGAGGTTGGTGGTGAGTGAAATAGCCAAAGCGACGCCAGCTGGAGCCACTACGCGCAGGAGTGATTGGTGAAGCGCATGCCGAAAGTGGGTCGCCGGAGCCAATCTGTCAACCCTTCCCAACCTCAGTAAAACGAAATTTTTTTCCAGAGGCTGAGGGCGTAGAGTCCTTGAAATGCCAAGATTGCTTTCGTTAGGTCAAGTTTTCGGCTCTTGTGTCTTCAAGTCATGCGCTTGGGTCTGAGGCGCAGCCTCGCTAGGGTTTTTGTCGTCCAAGGGTGAAGAAGCCGCAAGGATTTCTTAATCCAATAGGTATCTTGCTTGCTCAATTTCTAGATTTGCCATTCCTTTTCGGTGCCATGTGGATTGTCCTGTTTGCCCTTCGCTACAAATACACCATTGGGGTGCTAGCGATTCTGATTTTATTGTTCGGAATCATGTCCGGGCGGCGGATGTCCACGGATATTCTGCCGCGGGTGGAGAGCCCGGAGATCACTCTGGTGTGGAATTATGGGGGCTTGAACGCGGCGGAAATGGCCTCGAAGATCACCTCGTTTTCGGAGATTGCCACGCTCAACAATGTGGACGACTTGCTAGAAGTGCGCTCCGAGAGTTCCAACGGGGTGGGGCTGGTGAAATTGCGCTTCCAACCCAACGTGGATATCAACACCGCGATGTCCCAGGTGACCGGTGTTTCGCAAACCATCTTGCGCCGCATGCCTCCCGGCACCACCCCGCCGCTCATCGTCCGCAGCAGTCCGTCCAACGTGCCCATCGTCCAGATGGTCATGGCGTCGGACACGATGACCAGCGGCCAGCTTTACGATTACTCGCGGCTGGCGTTGCGGGCCCAGTTGCAAAGTGTTCCTGGCATGCGCATCTCGCTGCCCTACGGCGGCGCGGCCCGTCAAATCATGGTGGATCTCGATTTGGAGGCCATGAACGCCTTCACCATCACGGCCGCGGATATCACTGCCGCGCTGGGGCGTCAGAATCTAACGAGTCCGTCCGGCACCCTTCGTGAGGGGGGACGCGAGCTGCCGGTGGAAATCAATGCCAGTCCTGAGAACATCCAAGCGTTTCTGGACCTTCCGCTGCGTGCGGTTGACGGCAAAATCATTCTGTTGCGGGATGTGGCCAACGTGCGAGACGGTGAGGCGGTGAACACCAACATGGCCCGCCTCAACGGCCAGAACGCAGTGATGATCTCCATCCTCAAACTCGGTAAAGCCTCCACCGTGGACATTATCGACGCCATCCGCCAGCGCTTGCCGGATATCCGCGCCTCAGCCCCTCCCGGCATGAGCATCGAACCGATTTTCGACCAATCCGTCTTCGTCCGCGAGGCCGTCACCGGCGTGCGCCACGAAATCATGTTAGTCGGCGGCCTGGTGGCGTTGGTGGTTCTGTTATTCCTAGGCTCGTGGCGATCCACCTTGATCGTGCTCACCTCGATTCCTCTGGCGCTGCTGTGTTCGGTGTTAGGGCTTGGCCTATGCGGCGTCACCTTCAATCTGATGACCCTTGGCGGGCTGGCTCTGGCCATCGGTATTCTTGTCGATAATGCCTTGGTGGAAATTGAAAACATCAAACGCCAGATCGCTCTGGGCAAGGAAGTCAAACAAGCCATCATCGATGGTGCTCAGGAGGTGGCCTTTCCCGAGTTCGTTTCCACCATTTCCATCTGCATCGTTTTTCTACCCATTTTCCTGCTCAGCGGCACCGCCTCGTTTGTTTTCCGTCCCCTCGCGTTGGCGGTGGTATTCGCGATGCTCGCAAGTTATTTGTTAGCCAGGACCTTGGTGACCACTCTGGCGTCGATCGTCCTGCCGGCTGAGATCCGCGCGGAAAAACTCCGGGGGGATGCCAAACCGCGCGGTGTGTTAGTGGTTCATCATTGGATAGAACAGGCAATGTCGCGGATCGGGCGCTTGCAGGGTGCCATCCTCAGGTTCATCATGCCGCACAAGACGCTGATTTTGATACCGGTTTTCTTAACGGTGGCGCTGGGGATTTTCGCGGTGATGAGATCGGGACGCGAGTTTTTCCCCAAGACCGACGCCGGCTTGATCCGGCTGTTCGTGCGTATTCCTAGCGGTGTGAGAATTGACGACACCGCGCTGGCGATTGCGGACATTCAGCGTGAGATCCGGGAGCTTATCCCGGCCAAGGACTTGCAGTTTGTAGTGGAGAACATTGGCACGCCCGTTTCCGTCAATCAAGCTTGGGTGGAAACCACCTCGATCAGTTCGTCCGACGGGGAGATTCTCGTGCAACTGGGGTCCGGCCATGCACCCAGTGAGAGGTATGTGGAAAAAATCAGGGTCATGCTGGCAGAAAAGTTTCCTGACGTGCAGGCGTTTTTCCGGCCAGCCGATGCCACCAGCCAAACGCTCTCCTCTGGCGCGCCGACCACCTTTGAAGTGCGCTTGATGGGGCGCGACGCGATCGGCAATTTAGCGCTGGCCAAGGACCTGCGGGAACGTTTTTCCAAGATCAGGGGGGCCGCCGACGTGACCCTGCGGGAGGTGTTGGACCAACCCGGCTACGCAATCCGGATCGACCGCGCCCGTGCCGGAAGTTTCGGCATCAATGCTCAGGATGCCGCCAACGCCCTGTTGGCTGCAATGGGCAGCGGCGGCTCCGTCGCGGCAAATTTTTGGTCGGATCCGACGACCGGTTCGGCCTACGATGTCCAGATCATCGCTCCGCCCAGCAACCTCAAGTCCGTCGAGCAGTTGCTCAATTTGCTCATCCGTCCGTCCACCGGCGGCGCGTCTCCCCTGCCACTGCGGGCGTTTGCCACGGTGGTGGAAAAACGCGCGCCTGCCAGCGTTAGCCGGACGTCATTGCAGCCGACGTTCACGGTCATCGGCAACGCGTCGGGTCGCGACCTCGGTGGCATCGCCAAGGATTTGGAAGTGATATTGCATGACTTGCGCGGAAAATTAAAACCCGGCAACCGGATCGAACTCGCAGGCCAGGCCGCATTGATGGAAAAATCCTATGCAGAATTGATAGGTGGGCTGGGACTTGCGGCTGTGCTCGTGTTTCTGGTGATGGTCGTCAATTTCCAATCATGGACGTTGCCCTTGGCCGCCGTTGCGGGATTGCCGGTGGCCATTTCCGGGGCCTCGTTCGCGCTGTGGGTCACCGGCACCCCGCTTAGCGTGCCTGCCTTGATGGGCATTATCATGGTCGTCGGCGTGTCCACCGCTAACAGCGTGCTTGTCAGCAGCTTCGCCCGCGACCGCTTCGACCAAGGCGAATCTGCAATTGACGCGGCCATTGAGGCGGCCACCACCCGTCTGCGCCCGGTGATCATGACGGCCATGGCGATGATTTTGGGTGTCGTCCCGATGGCGCTCGGCAATGCCCAGGGGGGCGAGCAGAACGCGCCACTTGGCCGCGCGGTGATTGGCGGGCTGTTATTCGGCACCGTTGCCTCGCTATTTCTGGTGCCGATTGCTTTTGCCGCGGTGCGCGGTTTCACCCACCGCCGGGCCCTCCGCCGACAATCCGCCCTGGCATCTTGAACTATTTCCCCCATTGATTCGCCATGAACCCAACCATTATTCAGCTGTCTCTGCTGGCTCTCACAGCAACCCTTAGCGCCGAAGACAAGGTGCCGGTGCGCACCGTGTTGCCAATCAAGAGTTGCACGCCAGCTAACTTCGAACTTCCCGGTCGCACCGAACCTTTGGAATCCGCGACCATCTTCACGCGTGCCGCAGGCATTGTCAGGGAACGCAAATTCGATATCGGCGAGCACGTGAAAGCCGGCGAAGTACTCGCCGTGATTGATGTGCCAGATGTCGATCGCGCTGTCGAAGCGGCCCGAGCCAGCGTCGTTCAGGTGGCATCGAGGGCCAAGACGGCGCGTCAGGCGGGTGAGCGAACCGCCGCCCTGTTGCCCACCCATGCCGTCTCCAAGGAGGACTCCGAAGCCCGACTCTCCCTCGCCGCCGAATCCGAGGCCGCCCTGCAGGTCGCCAAAGCTGAGTTGGCCCGGCTCGAGGTATTGCAAAAATTTGCCAGTGTGCGTGCTCCGTTTGAGGGCACCATCGCCGCCCGCAATTTTGAGCGCGGCGACCGCATGCGTGGCGACTCTGCCACCTCCGAAGGTTGGCTCTACAAACTCGTGCGTCTCGATGCCCTCCACTTTGTCGTCAATGCAACCCCCGACCTAGCCCTCCGGCTAACCCCCGAAACCGTGGCCAAAGTGCGCTTCGGCGAATTGCCGGGGCAGGTATTCACAGCCAAACTGGCACGCACCAGCCGGATGTTCGACGCCATCTCAGGCACGATGCGTGCGGAGTTCCTCATTGCCAACAAGGACCTGTTGTTGCCTGCCGGGCTCACTGGGCTCGCGGTTTTCAGCCTGCCGCCGGCTCCGGCAACCTTCACTGTCCCGGCTAACACCCTCATCTTGCGCCAAGGCATCGCCTCTGTCGCTGTCGTTAGAGATGGCAAGGTCAGTTATATCGAAGTCCTGCCGGGTAAGAATTCCGGCGTCACCATCGAGATTACCTCCGCCGCGCTAACCCCCGATTCACCCGTTATCGTCAATCCCAATGCCTTGCTTCGAGAAGCCGATCCCGTCGAAGCCACGGCCATTAGCTCTTGAAACAAGCCGTTGCAGTCGTCATTTTTGGGTGTTTGAACAAAGGCACTGGGCGGGATGCCCCCATACTGCCGGCTTAGCACTTCGAAGACACGTCATTGGCTGGAAACTCTGAGGCTCTTTAACCCACTCAAATCGCAAAAAATTCACCCCAAAACTCAATCAGGTCCTCCAGTTGATCCTCAGAATGGAATTTCTTCAAATTCAGGGTTGCATTTCCTGCTCCTGCCTGTTCTTCTACGCCTCCCGGCTTGCCGGTTTTAAGTGCGCGCGTGGCGGAATTGGTAGACGCGCTAGATTCAGGTTCTAGTATTCGCAAGGATGTGGAGGTTCGAGTCCTCTCGCGCGCACCATCTTCATAATCAATGGGTTATGAATGACGTTCAGGGGGAGGTTGACACCATTTCCAGCGTCATGGACGAGGCTGGTGACAAAATGGTGACAAACTGCACGGGAACTCCTAACACCCGTCCCCGCAAGAGCGGGAAAAACGGCGGTCCCTGTGCCAAGGTGAAATTCGGGTCGGCTTCGGTGCCCATCTACTTATCGCAATCCAAGGGGCGGACCCGCTATTTCCTGTGTTACCACCGGGACGGCAAACGGATGCGCCAGACATTCACGGATCTGGCCGCCGCCAAGAAGGAGGCGCAGTTCGTGGCGCAGCGGATCCAGTCGGGCATGCAGCACGTTACCGACCTGAAACCCCATGAGCGCGACAGCTTCAAGGCGGCCGAGGCGATGCTCCAGAAGACCGGTATTCCGCTGGTCGCCGCCGTGGAGGACTACCTCCGCGCCCGCGACCTAGCCGGAACCGAGTCGCTTGCCGCCATGGCCGCCGAGTATGGCCAGCACTTCAAGAAGGTTGTGCGGCGCGTCACCATTCCCCAGATCGTCGCGGAGATGTTGGTCCACCGCGAACAGGACGGGGCGAGCAAGGTGTATCTGGGGCAGTTGAAAACCACCCTCAACCGGTTTGCCGCCCGCTTTCCAGGAGAGGTCATGGATGCCACCTCGCAGGAGATCGACGCCTGGCTCCGCTCATTGGATGTGGCACCGGGCACGCGCAATTCGATGCTGCGCTGCATCAAGGTGTTTTTCTCGTTTGCCCGCGGCCGCAACTATCTGCCAGAAGACAAGAGCACCGCGGCCGACAATGTCCGCCTGGTCAAGTCCGTCTCCGATGACGTGTCGGTCTTCACTCCCGACCAGATGCGCACAATCCTCCACGCATCCCCGCCCCGCTTGCTACCCATTCTGGCAATCGGGGCATTTTCCGGCATCCGCATGGCGGAACTCAACCGCCTCGACTGGTCCGCCGTTGACCTGGAACGCCGCATCATCGAAATCCGGGCGGGTCAGGCGAAAACGGCATCGAGACGGGTGGTGCCGATCACGGACAATCTCGCCGCCTGGCTTGAGCCGTTGAAGCGCAAGGGCAAGGTGGTTGCCGCGAAATACCTGCACCAGGATGTCACGGCGCTGGCACGGGTGTTGAAAATCGACTGGCCGCGCAACGTGCTCAGGCATTCGTTTATCAGTTACCGCATCGCCACGGTGAAGAGCGCCGACCAGGTGGCGCTTGAAGCGGGCAACTCCCCGTCTATCATTTTCAAGCACTACCGGGAACTGACCACCGAGGATATAGCCGACGAATGGTTCGGGATTCTTCCGAAAGACGGGCAATTGGAGAACACGTTCCTGTGGGACAAGCGGAGCGGTAAGAAAATCCTCAACGGCACTCAGGTCAAGTGACCCCGTTCAATCCGCGCGCCAATGGTGACTGTTAGGTGCGGATGGTGCATGTGACGGCCGACCCTATCGCAATACCTTGTGCGGCCGGCACGTGTTCCTACGCGGCCCCAAACGCAAAATACGGGGCATGGCGAACGCCCTCCACACCCCGAGTTTGCCATGCCCGAAAAATGGTGGCCGCTGCGGCCCTTGAAACCGGCATTGGGCTTATCCGCATCTCCTGCTGTTTCAGAGGGGTGCACTGCGAGCAAGGCGAAACCCGATACGGCAGTTCGCGTTTGCCGGACCGTTGCTGCGGGCAACTGCGGTGCGGCAATAGAACGCATAGTAGTTCCAAGCAAGCACCACCTCTGAACACCCGCCCCTTACCCGAAGCTGGACCACGAGGATCCGACTGTACCGCAGTAAGATCATTCCCATACCAATCCCAGCACCATTCCCAGACATTTCCCGCCAAATCATAGAGTCCGTAGCCGTTGGCAGCGAAACTCCCCACTGGCGATGTGTAGGGCTCGTCGCCTGTCTTGTAGGCTGGATGAAAGCCGGTGGTCCCCGTCTGATAGGGTTCCTTCCATGCATTGTTGAAATTCGCCTCGTTATGGCTGATAGTGTCACCCCATGGAAAGCGTTTGCCGTCCAAACCGCCACGCGCCGCTTTTTCCCACTCTGCGCTCGTCGGCAGGCGGTAACCTTTGGAATTCCACATTGCCGTCAATTCGCCGGGCTCGCTATGGTCGCTTCGATAAACCTCCTTCTGCGCGGCGTCCGTGTAATAGCAGGGAATAATCCCCTCCTTCTCGCTTTTCGCGTTGCACCACTTCACAACGTCATACCATGACACCATCTGCACCGGATGGTCCGGCGCCTTCCCCTCCCCGCCGACCAGGTCGGGATAACCGTGCTTCAAACCCCAAGCTCGCACCTCGTCCCACAGTGCCTTGGTCACCTCCGTCTTCTGCATGTAGAACGCACCGACGCTCACCTTGTGCTGGGGAACCTCTTCCGATCCATCGAGCGCGTCACCCATCGTGAACTCCCCTGCGGGAATTAGGGCGAAGCCCGGCGGGTCGGGTGGTTTCGGCGCTTCCGTGGCTGGTGGGTTTTCGAGTACCTGCTTGGCGCGGCGGCACTGGACAATGGCAAATGCAAGCGCGGCCAGTGCAACGATGGCGAGTGAACGGGCGGGCATTTTCATGGCAATGTCAGCAGGCGGTTGCTGCAACCTCTTCAAAGGCGGCTCGATCTTGTCTAACTGGCGACGCGCGGTCAAGCTAAAACCCATAAATTACAGGGCGGGAAAGCCAGTGCCCACCCTGCTCTGTTTGGGACGTGATCCAACGCGCCGCGCCACGCCAAATCCCAAGTCGCTCCCAACATTCGGCTTGGCAAGTCCTTCCCAGCGGGCTAGAACCGCCCATGAACGGATCAAGCCGAAAACTGCAAGTCCGGGTCGCTATTGCCCCGGAACAGCGACCGGAGGTTCGTCACTCCCAAGAACGGCTGGTCGCTCAATAACAAAGTCCCGATGAAACGCGTGCTCCTACTTCTCGCCTTGATTGTTAGCGCTTGCTCGACACACCCTCCCAGCGCTGCGATCGCGCCAAGCTACATTAGCGATGGCAGTTACGGCAATATCTTGGAAAGTCAGATTGCCGCTATTGAGCGCAGCGATCCAGCGGCTTGGCACCAGTTCCGGATCGGGAACGACACGCGCGGAGCGCACACGAGCGAGACTTTCTCAGCTGGATGCGCATACCTTGTCCGCAGGGATCCCACGTTTTTCCTCAGACGCCACATGGAAGGTGATAGATACGCACTGCCGTGTGGCCGGCGAGCCTACCAATGGAGCGGGGATTACCGCCAAGTCTTGGATTCTGTATACAAATTCCGGCTGCTTGAGGCGAAGTCTCCATCGGAGAAGGAACGAATAGAGCAATTCATCACCGAAACCAAACGGCAACCCTAACAATACAAGTCGCCGACTGACCTGCTGGCTTTTCCGCGTCGAAACCCAAATGAACAATACAACATCTTCCCATTCGTCGAAGGATATCCCCTCGTAGCCTGTGGCGGACCCAGACGTTGGCCAATATCGAATCCCTCATGGACACTTCCGACTATACCGACCCAACGACAATGATCTGCGTGCGATGCGGGCAATCTAACGACTCCACCGTTTCGAGATGTAGCGAGTGTGGAGCGCCACTAGACGCATTCGCATCGACCGCGCCTTGGGAGATGGGGACGGCGATGGGCGCATCTTATCCAGCGCCGGTTGACCCGCGCACCAAGCCGGTTATTTTTTGGGGTGCGTGGCTGTACTTCGGGCCATCTGCCATCGGATCACTCTGGATCATCGGATCGACATTGTATCCTGTCATCACAGGTAAAGCGAAAGTCGGGGAGATCGTTGATGGACTCGCGATGATGCTGCTCGCCACCCTCTATGGCGCCTTGAGCATCTGGACACTGTGGGCCGTCTCAGCTCGCTACTTCAGGAGAACACGCTAGCCATTACGAATGAAGTCATCTCTCCAAAATGGACTGCGAGCGGCGGGCATCGTCATGTTGATTGTCGGCAGTCTGGTTGCAGTGATGGCCAGATGCGAAAATGACTCTTTCCAGTTCTGCACGACAAAGGCATACGGATGGCCAGCACCGTGGAAAATCGACCATTGTGAATGCGAAGGTGGCCAGACGAATTACCCCCCTTTGAGCGCGATCATTAATGTTGGGCTTATTTTGGCATCTGGCTTATGCGGCCTTGTAGCATCGACCTTGCTGTCACGCAGGAAGGCAACCTCAGAAATAGACAACTCTCAGGCTACTGCTCGAACAATATCTTCAACATCCGCTGTGGGTTCGCCAGAAAATCGCGGGTGATCCGGTAATGCTCGGTCTCCTCATAGGCGATGCGTTCGATGCCGCTGGATGAAAATTGATAGATGATCGCATCGGGATAGGCCATCAGGATCGGGGAATGGGTGGCGATGATGAACTGCGAGTTTTCCTGCACCAGGTCGTGGATCCGCGTCATGACCGCAAGCTGTCGTTGTGGTGAAAGCGCGGCCTCGGGTTCGTCCAACAGATAGAGGCCATTGCCTCGGAACCGGTTAAGCACCAGAGCGAGGAAGGATTCCCCGTGGGATTGCTCGTGCAATGATTGCTCGCTGTATGAGGGGCCGACGCCCAGGTTCTCGATCTCGGTGGCGACATTGAAGAAACTTTCAGCGCGAAAGAAGTAGCCGTCGCGCGGCCTTGGATGCCCTCTGGATACCCGCAGGAAACGATGAAGCTCGGAGTGGGATTCACGGGTGCCAAACCTGAAATTCTTCGATCCGCCTTCCGCATTGAATCCACAGGCCACGGCAACGGCCTCT
>CAIQXC010000665.1 GCA_903875675.1 Akkermansiaceae bacterium | reverse complement strand
GGTGTCGAGCATATTGCGGCGCACTTCCGGCGAGACGCCTTCCGGATTGGTTAGGTAGAGCACGGGTTCCTTCCCGCTGCGGAATTGTACGCCTTGGTGCTCGCTGGGGAGGAAGCCAGAGCCCCACAAACGCGAGTAGAGCGGTTGGTCGCGCGAGGCGTTCTTTGAGACCAGGACGATGAAGGCCGGCAGGTTGGCGTTGAGGCTGCCGAGGCCGTAGGACGCCCAAGCCCCCATCGATGGGCGGCCGGGCACTTGGTTGCCGGAACAGAAGAAGGTGATGGCCGGATCGTGATTGATCGCCTCGGTGTGCATGGTGCGGATGAGGCAGAGGTCATCGGCGATGCGCTGGGTGTGAGGCAGAAGGTCGGAAATTTCCATGCCACAGTGGCCGTGGCTGGAGAAATTGGCAAATGAGCCGGCCATTGGCAGCAGGCTTTGGTTGCCGCTCATGGTGGACAGGCGCTGGTTGCCGATGACGGCCTTGGGCAGGGGTTTGCCGTGACCGCTGCGGAGCATGGGTTTGAAGTCGAACGTTTCCAGGTGTGAGGGTCCGCCAGCTTGGAAAAGATAGATGACACGCTTGGCTTTGGGGGTGAAGTGAGCTGCGCCGAGGACGCCCCCGGTGGCTGCGCTGGCATCGGTGCCAAGCAATTTCGCCATGGCCATGGCACCAAGGCCGAGGCCGGCCTTACCGAGAAAATGCCGTCGTGTCAGGCGCATCAGGTGATCGTAAGCAGGAGCGGTGGGGTGCATTTGGGGTTAGCGATTGGTGAGGGTGGCGTCGCAGGTGAGCAAGGTGGAACAGACGATGACCAAGGCGGCGAGATTGGGGTTATCCTCGCCAGAGATGGCCTTGGCGGCTGCTGGATCAGCGTTGAAATGCTTGAGTTCGCGGGCATGGAGGTCGCGAAGGGCAGCCAATTCCGGAGCGGCTGGCAGGCGTGAGGTGAGGCGCAGGAACGCTTGTTGCAGCGGTGCGTCGGGCACCTCGGCAGGCTCACTGGCGACGCGTTTTGCCAGCGCCCGGGCGCATTCGAAATACCCTTGGTCGTTAAGGAAAATGAGTGGCTGGAGCGGGGTGTTGGTGGTGAGTCGGCGGGCTTGGCAAATCTCGCGGCTGCCGGCATCGAGCGTGAGCAGACTGGGCGGCGGAGCGGTGCGCTTGCGAAAAGTGTAGAGACTGCGGCGGTGAAGGCCTTCGCCAGCGTCGGGTTGATAGTCCCCACCCGAGGCCCCTGCCTCCGACCAGATGCCGGCGGGCTGCCACGGTTTGACACTGGGGCCACCTGATTTTTCAACTAACAGCCCGGCGGCAAGCAGGGCCTGGTCGCGGATGGCTTCGCCGCACAACCGGTATGACGGGCCGCGGGAGAGCCACTGGTTTTTCGGGTCGGCTTCGAATTTCTCGCGGGTGGCGGCCGACGTCTGGCGGAAGGTGGCGCTCATGACGATGCGTTTGAGCATGCGTTTGACGTCCCAGCCGTCTTTGGAAAATTCGAAGGCGAGGGTATCGAGCAACTCAGGGTGGGTTGGGGGATCGCCCTGCATGCCAAAGTTTTCCTGAGTGGCGACGATGCCCGTGCCGAAGCACTTCATCCACAACCGGTTGACCTCAACGCGGGCCGCCAAGGGGTTGGCCGGATCGGTCATCCAGCGGGCGAGACCGAGGCGGTTTTTGGGTGCGTCGGCAGGGAACGGCATGACGGCGGTCGGCGGCGACGGATCGACCGGGCGCTTGAGGTCTGGCGAGGCATAATCGCCGCGAGTGAGCACGTG
>CAIQXC010000664.1 GCA_903875675.1 Akkermansiaceae bacterium | reverse complement strand
CCATGGGTTGGGCCTCGGTGAGATTGATGCTTACGGCGTTTAGACCCTGCGCGGACCCGAAGCCGTGCCCGGTCACGCTCACCACCGTGCCTGGTGGGCCCTCGCGTGGGTTGACGTCCCCAATTACCGGATCCTTGTCACCGGAGGGAACCATCTCACTGGCGTAGGCATCCAGAATCGCGTCGCCGATTTTGGTAACATCGGCGGGGATCGGAATCGCCCGCATCTCTGCCGGTGCTTCGGGGTATATCAGCTTCTTGATCAGATCGATGGGCCGGAAGCCCGAGGTAGCAAATATCACCACTATCAGCAGTGCCAGTTGTATAGCGCGATTTTTTTTCATAATTTGATAGGATATCTGTTGAAATTTGGGGTGATGATGTTAGAGCGAAGGCTAGTCATGGCCAAAGGGGGATTCTCCTACCGGCGATCAGTGAAGCAATGCCAGCGACTCCCGTCCGAGACGCTTTAATTCCGGATCGTCATTCTCCGTGTTCGGCATCGACAAGCCCTTCAATAGATACTTGCGTGCGTTGGCAGGATCACCCATTTGGGCATAAGTGCGGCCCAGTTCGACGTAGTGGCGGAGGCGGTGGGGATTGATGGCGATAGCCTTGTCAAAGCACTTGATGGCTTCGGCGTTGGTGCCTATCGGTAATTCACCATAGAACATCTCTCCGAAAGCGCGTTTGACGCTTCCGACATTGGCCAGCGATTGGTGCCATCTGCCTAACACATGCCAGGCCGAATCATTGCGCGGATTGAGGAGCAGCGCCTTGTCAACGGCTGTCTTGATGCGCGGCGTGGCGTCCACTTGCGCTTGATTGCCCTGCAAAGGCAGCATTTTTCCATAGGTGATTGCCGGGGATAGCTGGGCATCAGAATCCTTAGGATCGAGAGCAGCAGCCTTCAAGCCATAGTTCAGGGCGAGGCCGCCGAGCCTGAGTTTTTCTTTGGTGATCGGGGCCTTGGCCATGAGATGGCGGTATTGGCGCGCGATGCTTACCAACAATTGCACATTCTTTGGTTCCAATTTTTCGGCCGGGAGATAACTTTTAAGGGCCTCGGCGGCATTGAAGGTGCGATCACCCGCATCACCTTTGGCGATGAGTTCTGCCGCTGTCTGGGCAAATCCCGACTGGCATGTTAGCCATATTGCGGTGAGAGCCGCCCATGGTTGGATAGAGAATAAAGATCGCATGGCTTGTCAGAGGGATGATTTGGATTGTCCGGGGACCTCGTGATGCGGTCTGCGACCGAAAGGGAGGGGGATTTTGGTGTTGAGCAGGCGGCCCGCATTCAGGAGTTGAGCTTCGCTGCGGCGTGGGCCGATGAGCTGCAGGCTGGTGACGGGTTGGGCCTTGCCGTGTGCGGGCATCGGGATGGGTATGGCCAGCGCGGGATTGCCGGCGAAGTTCACCCCTACGGTATTTTGCGAGTTGAAGACCATCCACTCAAAGGCAATCGATGAACTCCAGAATGGCCTGGCGGGTGGTAGCGTCTGGAGAGTCGGTACGGCGATAAGATCCACCTTCTCGAACACGCGTTTGAGTTCACGCTGCCAAGCCTTCTGTCGTTTCAACGCGCCTTTGTAACCCATCGCGTAGTCCATCTCGCCCATGCTGATGACGATCTTGGTGGTGCTCCACACGCCATTTTCCTTGAGATATTTTTGATCGCTGAGCCACGCATCGGCAAGCGCGATGGTCTTGCCATCCGCCTCGGCCTGCGCCCATTTGGTTTTGAATGCAGGATCAATTTGGATGATCTTGAAGCCGCTTGCGATGAGGGCCTCGTCGATCGCTTGATCGATGGCGGGGTTCGTGTTGTCGAGATAGAGACGTCCTATGCGGATGCGGTTGGCGATGGGCTTGTCGGCGACCGCCGCGTTGTAGAGTTTGGCGAAATCGCGCTGTAGCAAGCCCATGCCGATCACCAGGTTAGGTAGGTCCTTGGCCATGGGTCCTACCGTATCGAGATGTTTGGGTGAGATCGGAAAAACCCCTTTGGTGGAGACGAGGCCATAGGTGGTTTTGAGGCCGTAAATTCCGCAGCAAGCCGCAGGCACACGGATAGAACCGCCGGTATCGGTGCCAAAAGCCACGTCGGCGATGCCGGTGGCGACCGCGACGGCGGAGCCGCTGGATGAGCCGCCAGGGATCAGGTTGGCTTGATCATGTCGGTGATTGACGGGTGTGCCGAAGTAGCTGTTCTTGCCGGAGACGGTGACTGCAAATTCAGTCAGATTGGTTTTTCCGACGATGCGAACATTGCTTTCTCGGGCCAACTCGAGACATTGGGCATCCCGCACGGCTGGCGGCCGGGTTTTTGCCAGATACTCGGAACCGGCAGTGGTCACCACCCCCTGCATATCGATGAGGTCCTTCACGGCCAGGCGAAGCGAATGATCCTCTTTGGGCGGCGGCCAGTAAACGATGAAAGCGTGTTTGCCACCGCGCTGTCCGGCAGCCTGCCATGAGTCCGAGCAGGCACCGAGCAAGCCGATGAGTAAGATCCCGGCGACAACCTGCAAGGCAAGCCCGCAGCAGTACAGGGTTACGTCTTTAGGGGAGGTGATCATGGATGGTGCGTTTCAGGGTGACTCGGTTCTGCGTGGGACGCTCGGGTCTTTGAGACCATCGGCGGTGAATGTTCCATTGGCATAACTCACGGCATGGTTGATGCGTGAGCCTCTGAGGTCGGTGGAGGCGTCGGCGCGTACTCCGCTTACTGTGAGGTCGGCGGGGATCCTACGCTCCAGATCATCGGCGGCGACTCGGGTGGTGGCAATGCGGCGGGCCAGCGTGCCTGAAGGCAGGTATTTATCGATGCGCAGGGGCACCATGCGGCGGAGGTCCACCCAAGTGCGCACACTGCCGTAATTGGAGTGTTGGCTTTTGCCAGGTTTGGATTCGAGGATCAGGCAACTGACGCGATCCACCACCTCGGTGCCGATGATGGTCTGGTTTTGCCAAACGAAGAAATTCTCCAGCACATCAGCAAGCGTCAGATCGCTGCCGAACAATGCTTCCTTCATCTGGGAGGCAGTGAGCGGGCGCAGCGTGTCAGGCGGAGTGAAATAGGCACCGCTTGCCGGTTGCCCGGCGGGTTGCCGCAGCAGCACTCCTTCCCCGGCCCGTGCCTTGGGCCAGATTACCTGATAGATCATCTCAGTGGCCGTGGCGTTGCGGCGCTGTTTGATCTGGAGTTGTAGGGTAACCTTGGGGGAATCAGGCAGCGGCTTCACTTCCAGCGTTAGACGCGCATAGGATGAGCCATCTTGCTGCAACGCGCCGAGTTTCGTTGCAAGGTCCTTGGCCGTCATCGCCGGCGGGGGAGGGGCAGCGGAAGCGGACCCTGCCAGCAGCGCGATGAAGGTGAGCCGGTGGATGAGTTGATAGATCGATTTCATCATGGATGGATGGTGGTTGACGAGGGGCTCAGCCTTGCATGGCTAGGCTGGGGTTGAGGCGAGAACTACGCCAAGCCGGATAGATGCCGCTGATGACGCCGACGATCACGGCGATGGTCACCGCCATGACCATCAAGCGCGGGCTCAGATCCGGCTCAAGCAGTCCGTGGATGGCGGGCAGGGTTTCCAGCACTTTGACGCCCGCGCAGCCGATTGTCACGCCTCCGATGCCGCCTAACAGACCTAGCAAGGCGGATTCCCAGAGGATCAAGCGGATGACGCGTTGGCGCTTCCAGCCGATTGCCAGCAATATGCAGATTTCCTGTTTGCGTTCGAAGACGGTCATTAGCATAGTGTTCATGACGCCGAGCACGCCGACGATCACTGCCAGCAGCGAGGTGCCCCAACTCATGGCGCGAATAAAGCGATAGGCCTCACTGTTGCCGACGTGCTCGCCGGCCGGCATGGCGCGGGCTTCTGGAATTTGATGGTTGATTCGGGCGCAGAGTTGTTTGAGCTCGTCAGAATTCAATCCGGGGACAGCCCGCACATCAATGATGTTGATCTTGTCCTCGTTACCGGATAGTTTTTGATAGAGTGGCAATGACAGGATCACCGAGCCGTTTTCCACCAACGCCCCTCCATCGACGATGCCCACGACCGTCAATTCGGTTGATTCCAATTGAATGGAATCGCCGGTCTTTTTTTTGAGTGCCTCGGCAGCGTTTTGACCGAGGACTAGGGCAGGTTCCAAGGCGTCTTTGGGCATCCGCCCGGCGACGAGTTTGAGGTTTTGCCATGAGAAGCCGCCCCACTCGCGGGCTGAAACGACCATCATGGAGGAATCCTCGATGCCCGTGAGATCGACGAAAATGGCACAGGTGGCGGCAACTTGCGGGATGACGGCAATGGCATCACGCACAGCGGCGCGGAACGGTTTTGGGGCGAGCGCGCTGCCCATGTTGCTGACCACGATGTCCGTGCCGCGAGCCTTCATGCCGCTCGCCCAACTTTGCTCGAAGCCCCGCGAAATACCGACGAGCGCGACCACTGCGGCGATGCCGATGGCGATGCCCACCAGCGTGAGACCCGTGCGCACCGGGCGCCGCTGCAGGCCGCGATAGATGATGGTAAAGAAGGTCATGTGTGTTAGTGCGACTGGGGGGCGGGCGGATCGGCGGCGATTTGGCCGTCGATCATGCGAATCGTTCGGGATGCCAGAAGGGCGATGGATGGATCGTGAGTGACGAGCACCAGCGTCATCTGGCGCTCGCGCTTCAGGCGGATGATGAGATCGAGGATGTGATGAGCATTTTCACTGTCGAGATTGCCCGTGGGTTCGTCGGCGAGAAGAACGGACGGGTTATTGGCTAGGCTTCGGGCGATGGCGACGCGCTGGCGTTCGCCGCCGGACAGCATGCCCGGAAAATGATTGAGGCGGTGTTCCAAGCCGACGGATTTCAGCAAGTTGATGGCATGCTTGAGTCGCTGGCTTGCGGAGCGCTCGATTTCGAACATTGGCAGTTGGACGTTTTCCACTGCGGTGAAGGTTGGTAGAAGATGAAAGGCCTGGAAGACCATGCCGATCTCGCGTGCCCGATAGAGCGCCGGGTCGGGCAGGGCAGGGAGTGACACGCCGCGATACAACAATGAGCCCGAAGTGGGCAGATCGAGCGCGCCGAGCAATTGGAGCAAAGTGGTTTTGCCGCAGCCGCTGGGACCCATAATCGCCAAGAACTCACCCTGGGCGATCCTGAAGTTCACACCTCGCAATGCCCGGACCCGGCCTTCGTCGAAGTCCTTGCACAGGCCGTTGGCCTCGAATACATATCTCATGGCGGCGGTACGCACGTTGTTGGATGGCTCCTCCGTCATGGATTGTGTTAGCTGGGTCATTGCAGTGAGTTCAGGATGGTAAATGTCACGGTATCCGGGCTGCGGCAGCCATCCGCCAGGACCGCCAGATAGATGCGTCCGAGGTGCGCGATTGCGTCGGGGGCAAACCGCCCTTGTCGGAAGAGCCAGGCCACCTCCAGCGCTTCACCGTCCTCGTTGATCTCGCAGGCGAGATTGAAGCGGGCGGTGCCGGTTGAGCGCATGCGGAGCTTGAGTGAAAGTCCCGGTACCGCGACGTCGGGCACCGGATGGTTTTGCAGGGCAAAGCGCACATCAAATACTGGATTGAAGCCAAGAGCCGCAGTTGCGCCCACGGCGCGTGCCAGTTCGGCAAAGGGCATCGCGTTGGCGAAGGCGTCCACCGTGGCCAGATGCACCTGTTGCAGGCTGTTAGAGAATTTGCGTGCCGGATCGATCTGGCAGCGCAACGGCACGATACCCGAGCAATAACCCATGGTCTCGCGTATGGCTTTTTTTCCACGGTTCGCTACAGGCGTGCCGACTACGACGTCATCGGCACCGGTCCATTTTGACAAGGAGATTCGAAATGCTGTTAGAAGCGTGCTGAAGAGGGTGGCTCCGTGGAGGCGGGCCACTTCCCGCAGTGCTCGGCCCAACTTTGCCGGAACAAATGAGACTACGCGCTGCAATGGAGATGGAGCCGTCCCCGGATTGGTGGGCGGGCTCCACAGTCTGGGGGAATTCGCCAGTTTGGATTGCCAGTATTCAGCGCGTGCCACGAGGTTCGCGGGTTGCCAGAATGCCCGTTCGGCCGCGCCCCAATCCGAGTAAGAGAGCGGCACGGGCGGCAGGCCGGCAGCCCCCCCGCGCACCATCTGTAGGTAGGCCGCCATCAGGTCCTGGACGAACACCCCCAAAGTCCAACCGTCGGCGATGGAATGATGGATCGAGATAGCCAGCAGATGGTCATCGGGGCCGCGCCGAAACATCTCTGCCCGATAGAGCGGGCCCTG
>CAIQXC010000663.1 GCA_903875675.1 Akkermansiaceae bacterium | reverse complement strand
CCTGCCGGCCATGAAGGCACGTGAAGTGGTCACACTCACTCCCGCCGCCTGGCTCAAAGCCCGCGGCGGCAAGGCAAAAGGCCGGGCTTGAATACGTTGCGCTCATAGAAGCCGCAACTATGACGCCAACGCTAAGCCCCCGCTAGAAAGTTCATATGGTGCTTGGGACCCCTGAAACCACCGGCCAGCGCGCCTCGATCATCTACACCATGATTGAATGTGCCTATCGGTGGATTGGTCGTCTCCGGCAAGCCAATGGCTCACCCTCAGATGTTCACCCGCCGAAGTCGCGCCCGCCGTGGAACAATCCGACGATTTCCACGACGCCAGCGGCCCTGAAATACGACGCGAGCGTGGGAATTTCAGAAGTCCGATGACAATTTGGTAAAGCGCCATGATGTCAATTCAGCCATCAACATCTCGTGTGCAGCGACTACTTCCCGTGCTTGCCCTTGATCAGCGACTGGGGAGCGTCACGTATTATGTCCCCACGTTTCGTTGCCTCTTCGTATCTCTTTCGAACATCGTCTGCTCTTGATGCATCGAAAAATTCAAATCTCTCGCCAGGAAAATTGAACTTTCCGAAAATGCCTGTCTTGCTCTTCTTCAATTCCTCTATGACTGATTCGAGCTGCGGGCGACATTGCCTGATTCCGTCAGCATCAATCTTTTCGTATCCAGACAAGCGCGCCAGCTTGGGTAAGTCGACTATCGTCTGATGACACATTTGAATCTGCAACTCGACGATGGTTATTCCCGTGGGCGCATGTCCGAATTCTGGGAGACCTTTGACATCCCCCTTCGGCAGAATGATCGGTCGCTCGCCAATCCGAATAATCTGCGTAGCGCGATTCACTGGGAAATATAATTGAAATGACGCTATCTCCCTGCATAACATTCCCAATGACCAATTTTTGGCATACTTTGGACCGGCTGCTGCCCCGTCGTTGAAAGTCAGGCAATACCGTGGGTCAGTTCCATGTACCCAGAGTTGCACCAACATCTCAGGACTCGGGTGCTTCAGCACGCTTTCGACTGCGGCAATGACTCGATCCTGTTCCTTCCAGTCGTATTCCCTGTTGAAAATCGCCTCCCGATCCCCGGGACGAAGGACGACTATCCTCGGCTGCGGGTTACGATTAGCCATGGCATCGACTAGCTTATCGAATTTGCTGGCTATGGTGGATTCACCTTTGGAAGACTCTTGCGTTTGCGTATCATCAGGCTCTGCACAAACGCTCATAACCAATCCAGTTGTCAGAGCCAGAAGGATAAGGCCACCGTGCCAGTCCCTTTGTGCGGTCATTTCGATTCCCCCCTCTCCGTGATCTTCTCGAAAACAGCAACCGGATTCCTTGGGCGGCGCACCTTGATAATATTGAAATCCTCTGGTCTGGGCCGGTGCTGAACCGGCGGCCATATCGATGCCCAGTCCCTTACCGTGTTCCAGTCCAAGAAATGCTTCTGATAGTTACCAATCGTATGGGACTCCCGACGATAGAGCTCGATAACGATCCCGTCCCCGACATAGAAGACATTGCTTCCCTCTTCACCCGAAGCAGGGTTCTTATTATTCCCGTGCGCAGGCATATCGTGATAGTACGGGTTATCGAACTGCAGTTGGTCGCCTGGTAGGAGGGGCCTGGAGTAGGAGGTAGGTCCGTTCTCTTCCGTCTCGTCGTAGAACACTCCCTTACCGCCAGTTCCCGCAAGAAGTCCTTCCGGGATCACCTTGTTCATCGCGTCAAGCCCCTTTTGGCCGCGTGGATTTCCCGCTTGCTGCGCTTGCTTGGCGAAGTCGATGTATGCTTTCTGCATTATGAGGGCCGAGTATTTCAGGCAGAAGGTCTGGCCCAACTTATAACTCCACATGTCTGTGATAGCGTCCGTCGCCAGCTTCCCCGGCTTGACCACGAATTTATTGTCTTGATCTATCCAGAAATCCGGGTTTCGCACCTCACCAATACCTCCAACCTTTCCGTCGAAGACGTTCTGGATAATCAACAATCTTAGCCTAATCTCGGGCTCCGGGACGCCTTCTTTCTGCAATAGCTCGCCCGCCCTTTGTTTGAACAAAAACTGCGTGGCACTATTCATTGGGGCCAATCCAGTCGGATCGATCCAATCTACCCCGTCGTTCCCCTCGAACCCATAGAGGTTAATCCCGCCTTCTTCCCCGATGGTATCCCTGGATGGCCAGCGACCGGTCACCGAGTCGTAGTAACGATGGCCATAATAAAGCAGGCCGGTTTCCTTGTCCGTGTACTTCGTGCTGAAGCCGAAGCGCAGGCGGGACAGGGTGGCGTTGGCGGTTGATGTGTACTTG
>CAIQXC010000662.1 GCA_903875675.1 Akkermansiaceae bacterium | reverse complement strand
GCCAGGCAAGTTGGGAAGACTCAAACCGTCAATTTCTCCGTTTATGAGGCCATTGAAGTGTACCCTTTGTATGCCGGCGGGAAATTACGGACCTAGGAGCAGGGGACGAGACGTCCCATCCTCCTATACCACAAAATGCGGGGCAACCGGTGGGCACCGGCCGCCCCGCTGGCTCCCGGAGAAAAATCAAAAACTCTGGAAAGGGATGGCTCGCAGGCGAGCCGAGAATCAATTTTGAATTTTGAATTTTGAATTTTGGATGATTGAGAAGAATGAGAAGAATGCATAGCGATGCCACTCTTCCAATCGAAATTCAGAATCCAAAATCTGAAATTCGAATCTCCTTAGTTCTGCGTCACAACCAGGCGGGCGAAGATCTTGCCTTGTCCTGCAGGCAGGGTGTAGGAGATGGTGGAAGCATCGTTCAGATCCGGGCTGACGGGAGTCCATGAATTCTGGAGGTCGGGCGAGGTTTCAATCGTATAGGTGACATCCCCGTTGGCGACGGCGTCGGCGCGCTTGATGAAGCTGAGCACATTACTTGTTAGGGTTCCTGGCGAGCCATTGGCATGGTCCGTCTTGAGACCAGCGAGGGCGTAGATGAGCAAGTTGGAGAGGCCGTCGGGACCCACTGCGCTTGCATCGCCGAGCGGTGGAGATTGGGCAGTTGCCCAGGTGGCGTAGGAACCGGCAGTGCCGGAGGAAACCGTGAGCATGCCGTCGCCGGTGATCAGCCCTGAAGGGTCGTACTTGTCGTAGACGCCTGGGCCCTTACTCGTGCCCCCGAGGGTCAATGAGGCAATGGTTTTATTGCCTGAGAAGTTTAGGTTGATCTTGGCAGCAGTGGCGATGTTCAAGTCGCCACTGCCCAGGGCATCCACGTTGCCACAGTCCAGGATGCCAGCCGTGATTGTGGTTGGGCCCGTGTAGCTGCTAGGCGCTTCAAGCGTTAGAGTGCCATCGCCGGCTTTGGTCAGGCCGAAGGCACCACCACTGATGGTGCCGCCGATGCTGAGGTTCATGGCTGTAACGGTGATTTGCGGTGTGGCATTCAGCGTCACTGGAGTGGTACCTAAGCTCAAGTCACTGGAACCGGAGAAGGTGAAGTCGCCGCCAATACTGATGGTTCCCTGTCCAGCTTGGGCTCCTTTGAGGTCCAAGGTCATGGCCGCACCGCTTGTGTTGTCAATCGTGCCGCCATGGATCGCGAGAACCCCGTTGTCGTTTCCATACGCCCTGAATGCTCCAGCGGCGTCGGCGGTGGCGAAATTGAGCGTGCCTGCCGAGAGGGTGTATTTCGCCATCGTAAGCCAGGACCAACCCGCCCCTGCGTCTGCCGCAAGTGAAGGGGCTTTCATGTTCACCACCGGCCCGGACTGGGTGATCGAGGTGCCCCCCGCATTGATCCCAGGGGATGTCACGAAATTATATGTGCCGCCACCCGCGAAGGTGACACCATTGGCACCGCCGCCCCAGTTTAGGCCGCCGATGCCCCCATAATTGCCGTTCACGGTGAGGGATGATCCAGTGGCGACGCTCCATGTTTCTCCAACAACATCAGCATTGAGAAGGTTGGCACCGCTCAGCGTAACATGGACGTTGCTGCTGTTGATTGCTATCCCATTATAGACCCACCAGAAACCTGGATTGTCCGCGTGAATTGTGAACGACTGCCCGGCAAAGTCGTCTGCTGCGGTTCCAATCGTTAGAGTTGGAGATGGGTTCGCGCCATCGAAGGAGAACGCGCCCAGCGGGCCGACGCCGGATGCTTGAGAATTCCAGACTTTATCACTGAAGTTATATGTGGCACCGTCGGATACTTGAAATCCGACAGTGGCACCGTCGGTGTCCAGATATGGCCGTTTGAGGTTGACTGGATAGACGACTTGGGCGGGGTCCAAGGCGCTGGACGTGCTCGTGGCGTAGGTGCTGTCGCCGCCATAGACGGCCACGATGTTAGAGTGGGTGCCTTGCGTCAAATCGATGGTGGTGATGGTGCAGAAGCCGTCGGTGCCGCTTGGCGTGAGGGTTCCGGTGCCAATGGTTGTTCCGCTGGAGCCGCCGTCTTTCAGGCTGACTTTGCCGGATGGGATGCCGGAGTTGCCACTCACGGTGACATCGAAGCTCAAGGAATCGCCGAGGGTTGAAAGGGCGGCTGTATTCGAATTGCGGACCATCGAGATGATTGATTCTGCCGTGCCAGCAGCAGAGGAGACCTTCAGCCAGCCGCTGCCGGTGATTTGGGCTATCGGATACTGAGCACCCGAGCCAATCGAGCCATAAACGCCATCAGCCTGTGGGGAGCCACCGATGATGAGTGCGGCCACCGTGTTGGAGCCAGTGAAGGTCAGGTCCAGCGTGGCACCGGAACTCGCGATGGTCACGGTGGAGGCGACGTCGAGATAGGGGTTTGCGATGGAGAGCACACCTTCGTTGAGAGTGGTATTGCCGGTGTAGCTGTTCAAGCCGGTAAGCGTCAGTGTGCCGGGGCCGGCTTTCGTGATGCCTAAGCCAATGCTGCCGTCGATGATTCCGTCGATGGTCAGGTTCTTTTCCGTGACGGTGACTTGCGGCGTCGCGGTCAATGTCACCGGGGCCGTGCCGAAGCTCAGGTCATTGGAACCGGTGAAGGTGAAGTCGCCACCGAGCTGGATGATTCCCTGTCCCGAAAAAGCGCCTTTGAGGTCCAAGGTCCTGGCCGATCCGCTGGTGTTGTCGATGGTGCCACCGTTGATCGTCAATGTTCCGCTGTTGCCTCCTAAAGCCACGAATGCGCTTGCGCCAGCCGCCGAGGCGAAATTCAGCGTGCCAGCCGTGAGGGTGTAGTTCGCCTGATAAGGAAAATTACCAGAACCCGATGAGCCTAGCATGTTCACCACCGGCCCGTCCTGGGTAATCGTTTTGCCTCGCGAGTTCATCCCAACGGCCGTTGCGAAATTGAATATGCCGCCGCCGGTGAAGCTGACGGAATCGCCGCCCCAGTTCAGGCCACCGATGCCTCCATAATTGCCGGTCACGTCGAGGGTTGAGCCCGAGGCGACGAACCACGACGTCACGTAGGAACCGCCGTAGGAATTGATGAGGGAGCCGCCTGCCAGCGTGATATGGGCGTTGCTGCTGTTGACAGCCAGGCCCTGTAGCCAAAACCAGTCACCTCCAAAGTTGGCTGTGAATGCAGCACCGTCAAAGTCCGTGTCGGTGTTGCCAAAGGTCATCTGAACCGAGCCTGGAAAGTTGATTGTGGTAGATGAGCCTGTGGCGTCGGTGCTCCAATAGGTGCTACCCGGTGTCAGGTTGTAGGTGCCCGACGGCGCTCCAAAGCCAGGTGTGTCGCCATCGACGTCAAAGAAATACGGTGTGGCGTTGGCGTGAGCGGCAGGCTGGCTGAGGCCAAGAACAGCAACTGCTGCGGCGAGGCCGGTGAGGAAGCGGCGGAGTGGCATTGGTGGCGACATGAGGTGATCATGGCTGGGGTCCAGCGCCGCGGCACCGGTTAGGCGGAGGCGGGCTTGAATGCATGGGGTTGGTTTCATGGTTTCCTATATTTACTGGTGTGAGTTCGGGCTCTGGTTGGTCGTTAGACAGGATATCAGCGCGCTGCTTGGCAATACGCTGACATCAGTGCCAGAATGAGGCTTGGCGCAAAACCCGCAATACCCATAAACATGGGTATTGGCCCGCCGCATTGAGGTGCCGGAGTCTGTTCAAGGAGGTTACAACAACCAAGCCTGTGGGGGCTTGGCAGTGATGCCTTGCAGTTTTGTGAGATCTCGATCAAAGGTAACTCGGTTTGGCCTGACGCACTAAAGACGCAGGAAGATGGGATTCATGGTAAATTCGGAGATTCTTGATCTCTGAGGTGTCTTGTAGCGGCGTGTCTGTGACCGCCGATGTGCATGAGGTGTCCCTTGTTGAGTCGGCGGCTTCATTGGCGATTCATGGTCATCGGCGGTCACAGACACGCCGCTATCAACCCACAAATTTCTATCGAGGCGCTGGCGACGGAGGTGAAGGCGGCGTAGGGTTGTTGGAAATTTGCAGGGATGATGGAGCAAGATCCCCTGGCATGATGTCAGCAGCGGCGGGGGATTGATGGAAAATTCGCCAATCTTCCCCTAACATGACGAGCATAGCTTGCGGGATGGGCCCGATTGGTGTGTGATGCGGCCGTGTTTGCGACTTACGTACATCATTTAGACCCGGTCATCGTCTGGGTGTGGAGGGGATTGGCACTGCGCTGGTATGGGCTGGCGTATTTGTCTGGATTTGTGGTGGGATTTTTGCTGCTGCGGCATTTGGCGCGGCGCAAATTGTGGGTGATGGCACCGGAAAAGACCGCCGATTTTATCGCGGCAGCGGCCTTATTCGGGGTGTTTCTGGGAGGGCGGCTTGGGTATATCCTGTTCTACTTTCTGCCCAAGGAAGGGTTTGGAGCCTTGGCGGCCGATCCGTTTCTGGTGTTGCGGGTCTGGGAGGGCGGAATGGCCAGTCACGGCGGAATTCTCGGGTTGGTGATTTTTACATGGATCTACTCGCGCCGCGAAAAAGTATCTTGGACCGGCTTGGGCGATGGGCTGTGCGTGGTGGCCCCAGTCGGTCTGTTTTTTGGACGGATGGCCAATTTTATCAATGGCGAATTGTATGGACGGGTGGCCACCGGTGTGGGCTGGGCGGTGAAATTTCCCATGGCCTTGGGCGATGACAAGGCACCCGAGTCCATGCGATTTGACGAAGCGGCGGCGGCCGTTACTGCGGTGAAGCCCGGGTTGGCGGACGTCCATCAATCCCTAGAGGCGGGGCGCCAAGCGATCGAAGCCGGCCTGAGTGCCAACGAATACCTCGCTGCACGCGGCCCCATGTTTGACCTGATGCTGGCGGCTAACCGCCATTCCCCGGAAGTTTCCGCCGTGCTTGGGCGCTTCCTTGAGCCGCGCCATCCGTCGCAATTGTATGAGGCATTGCTCGAGGGCGTGGCACTGTTTGCCATCCTCTGGCTGGTGCGGGTCCGTATCCCAAAAGCTCCTAACGGCTTGCTCACCGGCCTGTTCTTCGCCTGCTACGCCATTTTTAGGATCTTCTCCGAGTACTTTCGCGAACCGGATGCGGCTCTGGTGGGGCCACTGACCAAGGGGCAATTCCTATCACTTTTCATGCTGTTGTTTGCGGCAGGCTTTTTCATTTATGCTTGGAAGCAGCGTGGCTCGCTGGAGATGGCCCCACCTTGAAGCCGGCCATCTCTGCCAAAAGAATCCGTCTTTCCGCTGGTGTTCGGCGGAGGGAAATTCTACCTTCCGGCCACAGGTGGCTGCATCCCCGGGTTGCCTGATATGTCATAAAACCACGGATATCTCATGCCTTCTACCGCCGCCCGCCCTTATCGCTCCGCCATCCTCGGCGGTCTCATAGCCGCCCTATTTGTTTTGGCCCCTTCCGCTTCGCCAGCTGCCACCCGCAACAAGGCCGATAACACCAGCGCCCTGAATCTCGCCGCAAGCTGGGATTCTTTGCCTGGTGCCGGTGACGTCGCACTGTGGGGCTCTGCGGTCACGGCACCTAACAGCACGTTGCTGGGCACCGATCTGGGCTGGGCCGGGATCAAAGTCGTGGCACCTGGTGGCCCGGTGACTCTGGGTGCCGGCAACACCCTGACCATCGGGACATCCGGCATCGACCTCAGCAGCGCCACCCAGAATCTAACGCTAAACTGCGGCCTCGTGCTTCAGGGGCAACAAAGCTGGTCGGCCGCCGCCGGCCGCTCTCTCAACATTGCGGGTCCCTTTACCCACAGCGGGGCGTCCGTTGATTTCACCAATTTCAATGCCAGTGCCACCCTCGGCACCCTCGCCAATGAAAGTTCCGGCATCCTCGGCCCGTGGGCGACGACCACCGTCGGCGGCACCACATTCAACTATGCAAAATGCACGGCGGGGGTGATTGCTGCCGCCACCCAGACTGGCGGAACGGCGGGTTCTCTGGCGAACGTGACCAACCCCGTCGCCAACTATTCATTTGGCCCGGCACCCACCCTCACCGCTGCCATCAGCGCCAATACCCTGCGCTTCAACGGCGGCACCGCCACCCTGGCCAACCCCGGCTTTTCCGCCACCCTCAACGGCCTGATGCACGCCGGCACCGGCACTCTGACAATTTCCGGCAGCGGTTCTCTGGTCATCGGTGCCACCCGCGAACTCGTCATCGTTGCCAACACCCAGTCCACTTCCATTTCCTCAGTGATAGCTAACAACAGCGCCGGAGCATCGTCCCTAACTTATGCTGGTGGCGGCACGCTGACCCTTTCTGCGCTCAATACCTACAGCGGAGGCACCACTGTCAACAGCGGCATCCTCAGTCCCTATGGCAACGGCTCTGGCAGCACCCGTGCGTACCTGGGCACCGGCACGGTTACGATGAACAATGGCACCACTTTGAAACCGACTGATGTTTCCGGTCAACCGGTGGACATGAACAACGCCTTCTATCTGGGTGGTGGAACAGTTGGTGTATCCATCCCATTCTCCGGGGGGACCGACATGCGCCTCCGCGGCGCAATTTCCGGTCCGGGTGGCCTGGCGATCAGCGGTGGAACCCGCGGCTTGGCCCTCTACTCTGCTAACACGTTTAGCGGAGGCGTCGTCCTCAAAGATGGCAATCGCTTGTTGATCAATTCCCCCGGCGCTCTTGGCAGCGGCACTCTGAGCCTCGGCAACGCTTCCGCCGGATCCTTGGAAACTCTCATCGACCTGTCTGCAAGTCAGGTGACTAACGCAATTGACCTGACCTCAGGCCGGGTCCTCGCCGTGAGCACGGCTTCCGGCGGAATCAATCTTGCCGGCACAATCCAAAACTCCGGCGGACTGACAAAAAATGGCGCTAACACACTGACCCTCTCCGGCGTCAATACTTACACCGGCACAACCACCGTCAGCACCGGTATCCTGGCCCTGACCACTAACTTTTCGTTAGGTCAAGGTCCGTTGGTGGTGGCCAGCGGGGCCAAGCTCGCGTTGAACTACACCGGGGCCAGGCGTGTTACGTCGCTGAGTCTTGGAGGCACTGTGCAGGCAGCTGCCGGCACCACCTACGGCTCCTCCACTTCTACCGCATCGGTCAAAAATGACACTTACTTCAGCGGCAATGGTATTCTAACCGTCAAACCGGCGGGGGCCGTCACCACCACCGTTCTGGCTTTGAGCAGCGGCAGCAACCCTGCGGCCGTCGGCTCATCACTGACCTTCAGGGCCACCCTGAGCGGCAGTTCACCGGGCGGCAATGTGACGTTTTTCGATGGTGCCATCCTCATCGGCTCCAGTGCCTTGAACGGGTCTTTCCAAGCCAGCGTGACCACCAGCAGTCTGGCGAGCGGTGCTCACAGCATCACCGCCCAATATGAGGGTGACCTCAACAATGAGCCCAGTGGCTCGGCAAGCATGGCCATCTTGGTCGCCTATCCGGCCGACATTCTCACCTTCAGCTTTCCCGGTTTGTCGGCGGTTACGCTGAGTGGCAGTTCCATCAGTGTGACGGTTCCCTACGCCACGGATGTGACGGCGCTCGTGCCGATTTACACAACATTTCCCGGTTCAACCTGTGTGCCGCCGTCGGGCAGCGCCCAGAATTTTAGCAACCCGGTGCACTATGTTGTCACGGGTGGGGATACCTCCACCAAGGACTATACCGTGACGGTGAACAAGACTGCCGCTGCCACAGCAAAAGATATTCTAACATTCTCGTTTCCCGGTCTCCCGGTGCCGACCATCGGAACCAACACGATCACGCTCTCGGTGCCCTACGGCACGCCCGTCACTGCCCTTTCGCCGACCTACACGGTTTCGCCCTTGGCGTCTGGCAACCTGCTGTCTGGCAGTACCCAGAACTTCAGCAACCCAGTCACCTATACCATTAGCGCCGAGGATGGTTCCACCAACGCCTATACCGTCACCGTCACGATCCTTCCAAGAAGTTCAGCCAAGGACGTCCTCACGTTTGTGTTTCCCGGTCTATCGGCAACGACGATAGGCAGCAACACCGTTACCCTCACCGTTCCCTATGCCACTGATGTTACGGCGCTGGCCCCCACTTACACGGTTTCGGCGCTGGCATCCGGAAGCCCGCTCTCCGGCACTGCCCAGAACTTCAGCAATCCGGTGAGTTATACCATCACTGCCGAGGATGGCAGCACCAAAACCTATACGGTGACGGTTGCCAAAGCCGCTGCCAGTGCGCTCAAGAGTCTGCTGACTTGTTCCTTTGGCTCGTTGGGTGCCGCAACGCTAACTGGCAGCACGTGGAACATCTCGGTGGCCCCGAACCAGGCGCTAACGTCCCTCGCCCCCACCTTCACCTTTTCGCCCTTCGCCACGCTTAGCCCGCCGTCGGGCAGCGTCCAGAATTTCACCAATCCCGTGACCTACACCGTCACTGCCCAGGACGGCAGCACCCAGACCTACACGGTGGCCGTCCAGTCCTATCAAACGTGGGGATACTCAGGGTCGTTATTTATACTAACAACTCCGGACGGGGCCAATCTGGCGGCTTCCGCCTCCGAGACAAATTTTCCCCTGCTCGTCAGGCTCAACAGCGGCAACTTCACCTTCAGTCAAGCCCAGAGTGATGGCCGCGACATCCGCTTTGCCACCGCGGCGGGTGTGGTGCTTTCCTATCAGATCGAGCAATGGGACGCAGTCAACGGAACTGCTGCCGTGTGGGTGAAAATCCCCAGCATCACCGGCAACGCACGCCAGGAAATCAAGATGTACTGGGGCAAGACCGGGGTCACCAGTGAGTCGAGCGGCACTGCCGTGTTTAACTCCGCCAACGGATTTGTCAGTGTGCTGCACATGAACGAGACGGTGAGCGATGCGGTGGGCAGCGTCACCCCCAGCGACACCGGCACCACCCTGAGCAACGGAATGATCGGCAAGGGGCGAAATTTCACGGCAGGCAAGGGCATCAATTGCGGGACTAACATCACGAACCTTCCAACCGGCACCAATCCAAACTCGTCGGAAGCCTGGATCCGACCGAGCGCAGCTAACACCACCGTGATGGGCTGGGGCATCGAGCAGGGGTCGGGCAAAATAGTGATGCAACTGGCGAGTCCGCCGCACATCAATATGGATTGTTATTTTGGCGGCGGCAACGTGGCCGGAGCCAGCACACTCGCCCTGTCGCAGTGGATGCACGTTGCCCACACCTTCAAAAATGGTGAGGCGCGGGTTTATGTCAACGGCGTGTTGGACGGTATCAGCAGCGGTGGATCCATGAGTATCCCCAGTCCTGCCAGAATGTATATCGGGGGTTGGTATGATAACTACACCTTCACCGGCGACATGGACGAGGTGCGGATTTCCAGCGTGACCCGCTCCCCCGACTGGATCAAACTGGAGTATGAAAATCAAAAGCCTTTGCAGACGTTGCTAGGCAATCTGGTGCAAGCTGGATCGACGTTTTCAGCCACGCCCGGTTCGGTGACGCTGAACGAAGGCACCAACACCACCCTAAGCGCTCAGGCTGGCGGCGCGCAGAAAGTCTATTGGAGCCTTATCCAAAATGGCGTTGAAACCATCCTCGCCACCGACCAGTTCACCTGCAACGTCAGCGCCGGCCGGGTCACCGGCAACCAATCCTTCGTCATCCGCTTCAAGGGGATCTATCCGGCTGGAAACCAGACGGTGAACATTCCTGTCACGGTTAGTGATACGATTCCCGATCCGCAGTTCACCCTGAGCGCCTCCACCAGCCAGTGGGATGGTCGCCTAACAATGACCGTCAACCCCGTCATCTCCAACCTGGCAGCCCTGCAGGCGGCCGGGGTGGCCAACCTGAATTACACTTGGAATGTGGCGGGTGTGGCTGTGGCCAAGCAAATCAGCGCAGGCACACCGGCAGTCCCGGGTACCCTGACGCTAACACGATCCCAAGGCAGCGGCCCGATGACCGTCTCGCTGGTGCTTGATAACGGCGGAGCGCTGGTCTCCAGCAGCACGACCGTCACGGTGCAAGAGCCAGCCAGTGATGCTTGGTTGCAGCGCACGCCGGGTGCTACCGAGAAGCCGGTGAGCGGGCAGTTTTTTGCCCGCGACCCAAGCGGCTATGGCACGATCTATTACAACGGCACGCAGAGCGGATCACCTGCCTCTGTCTATCTGAAAGTCTATACCACCGATACCGGCACGGATGTTCCCTACGGGACCATCTACCGCCAACCCTTGGGCACCGGCGGCAGCTATGCCTTCAGCGCGGCCATTCTGGGTGGCAAAACAACCTACAAAGTCGTCTATGGCACCACCAGCAGCGGCGGCGTTGATACCATCCTCAATACCGTCACCAATCTGGTGTGCGGGGATGCCTATATCTTGGAAGGCCAGTCCAATGCCGTGGCCACCGACAGCCTGCCGGGGGATGCCACCAATAGCCCGTGGATCCGCACCTATGGCCAGACCACGGCGGCGTGGGGCAACGCGGTGCGCAATGGATCGGATTTCTGGGTCGGTTATTGGGGATTTGATCTGGCCCTCACCCTATCAGCAACTTACAACATGCCTATCTGCATCATCAACGGTGCGGTGGGCGGCACCCGCATCGACCAGCATCAGCCGAATCCGGCGGATCACACGCTGGCCGGCAGCTTGTACTCGATCTATGCCACGTTGCTCAACCGGGTGGCCGGGGCCAAGCTGACGTACGGCATCCGCGGAGTTTTCTGGCACCAGGGGGAAAACAACAGCGGTGCGGCGGCCCCCACCGGCGACTGGGATTATAAGTCCTATCAGCAATACTTCGTCGATATGTCCGCCGCCTGGAAGCTGGATTATCCGAATATCCAGCGCTATATCATCTATCAGGTGGCACCGAATCCCTGTAGCATGGGCGGCAAGGAATCCAGTGATATGCTCCGCGAGGTGCAACGCACCCTGCCGCTGCTCTATTCAAAAATGACCATTCTATCCACCCTCGGACTGCCTAACTACCTCGGTTGCCATTACAGCGCCGCAGGCTATCAGGGAATCGCCGATATGACAGCTCCCTTGGTCCAGCGCGATTTCTATGGCTCAACTCCGAGCGCCGCCGTCACAGCACCCACGCTTCAGCGAGCCTATTTCACGACTGCCGCCAGGAATGAAATCGCCCTGGTTTTCGACCAGAATATCTCCTGGAACAGCGCGTCAACCGTCAATTTCTACCTGGAT
This sequence comes from Akkermansiaceae bacterium, assembly GCA_903875675.1. Lineage (GTDB taxonomy): Bacteria > Verrucomicrobiota > Verrucomicrobiia > Verrucomicrobiales > Akkermansiaceae > Luteolibacter. Next base: position 690 of record CAIQXC010000662.1, on the reverse strand, counting down.
CGGGTAGGTGGCAAAGTTACAGCTGGCAGTGCCACGGGTAAAGTCGTCAAGCTTACATTGAATGGCAGTTCAACCAGTCAATCCATCGACTATGTGGTGGACCAGTATTGGAGCGGAAGCGCGACCGATTTGCTCACCGGCACCAACGCGCTCTATGCCCTGTCATTTTACGGGGTGCCCATTGCGCCGCCTATGCCAGGTACTCTCATCGCCACCGCAGGCAACAATCAAGTGGCGCTGAGTTGGAGTGCCTCCGTCGGTGCTTCCAGCTACAATGTGAAGCGCTCCACCGCCAATGGCGGACCGTACACCCTCATCGGCAGTGCCGTTGGCAGCACCTTCACGGATAGCGCGACGGCCAATGGCACGACGTACTATTATGTCGTCTCAGCCACCTCCAATGTGTCATCGCCTGCCACCGCCATGAGTTCGGCTGCCGCCGAAGGCCCGGACTCCAACCAGGCCACGGCAACGCCTAATTCCGCCTACACCACCTGGGCCGCCAATCCCGCACAGGGCCTAACTGCCGGGGTTAACGATGCGCCCATGGCCGATCCCGATCATGACGGCATTCCAAACTTGTTGGAATTTGTCCTCGGCGGCAACCCGACGGTGGCTTCCCGCACGATTTTGCCGATGCTAACAAGCGCTGGCGGCGTGTGGTCCTTTGAGTATGATCGCAGTGCTTTG
>CAIQXC010000661.1 GCA_903875675.1 Akkermansiaceae bacterium | reverse complement strand
GCAGGAGGCCGGTGGTCGAATTGCCGAAGTGTAGGCTGGCGGAAAAATTCCACAATCCGCTTGCCAAGTGGCTGATATCAAGGCTAGTCCCTGACGCCACCGCGCCTAGCGCAACCTGCCACCATGGGAAAAATACTTATCATCGCAGAGAAACCCAGCGTCATGACCGACCTGAGCCGAGCCCTTGCCAAGCCGCTCGGACGATTCGAAAAGGTGGGCTCCGGCCGCGATGTTTTCTACGAAAACGACGCCGCAGTCATCACCTCCGCCGTCGGACACCTCGTCGAACTGAGAATGCCCATGGGCCCCAACGGCAAAAAACTTCCGTGGAAATTCGATGTCCTACCAGCTATCCCGGAAAATTTTGATCTGGATCCGATCGTGGATTCTGAGGCCCGCCTCAAACAGATCCTCAAGCTCGCCAAACGCAAGGACGTCGATGGCATCGTCAATGCCTGCGACGCCGGCCGCGAAGGCGAACTCATTTTCCGCTACATCCTCGATATTGGAGCCATTACCAAGCCGGTGCGACGCCTGTGGATGCAGTCGATGACGAACAACGCCATTCTCGAGGCATGGGACTCGCTGCGCAGCGACGCGCAAATGCGCCCGCTCGCCGATGCCGCCAAGTGCCGGTCTGAGTCGGACTGGCTGGTGGGCCTGAATGCGACCCGAGCGCTGACCTGCTTCAACTCTCGTCATGGCGGCTTCAACATCACCGCCGCCGGCCGCGTTCAAACGCCGACGCTGGCGATTCTCGCCACCCGTGAGGCGGAGATTCAAGCGTTCTCGACCACGCCTTACTTCGAAGTCCACGCGACGTTTGCGGTCGCAGCCGGCCAATACCTGGGGAAATGGATCGACGAAGGCTGGAAAAAGGACGAGGCCAACCCGCACTCGCGGCCCGAACGGCTGTGGGAACAAAGTGCCGCAGAAGCCATCCGGGCCTGCTGCGATGGCCAATCCGGTACCGTCACCGAGGAAAAGCGCGCCCAATCCCAGATTGCCCCGCAACTCTACGACTTGACCACCCTGCAGCGCGAGGCCCCGTTTTCGGCCAAAGGTACCCTGCAAATTGCCCAAGCACTTTACGAGAAACACAAACTCATCACCTATCCGAGGACCGACTCCCGCTACCTCCCGGAAGACTACTCCGCCAATGTCCGCGAAACCATGCAGGACATCGCCAATAGCAGCCTCCAGGTCGCTCCTTACGCCGCCGCCGTCCTCAAAGGCAGCAGCGACAACGGCCCGCGCCTGAGCAAAAGCCGCCGCATCTTCGATAATAAAAAAGTCTCGGACCACTTTGCCATCATCCCAACCGGCAAAACCGCCAAGCTCTCCGATGCCGAACAAAAAGTGTACGACCTTATCGTCAAGCGCTTCATCGCCGTGTTCTATCCGGCCGCCGAGTTTGAGCAAACCACCCGCCTCACCCGCATCGCCCACCCGTCCCTCACCGATATTTTCAAAACCGAGGGCCGCATCCTCGTCAAACCCGGTTGGCTCGAAGTCTATGGCCGCCGCCCTGGCGTGGCCGCCGGCAAAGACGAATTGGTCCCGGTTGTACCTAACGAAAAAGCCGATGTCGCCGCCATCGAGGTCGTTCACGAAACCACCAAACCCCCCGCTCGGTTCACCGAAGCCACCCTGCTTTCCGCCATGGAAGGAGCCGGCAAACTCATCGACGACGAAGCACTGGCCGAAGCAATGGCCGAACGCGGCCTCGGCACCCCCGCCACCCGCGCCGCCACCATCGAAGGACTCATCGCCCAAAAATACCTCGCCCGTGATGGCCGCGACCTCCACGTCACCGGCAGCGGGATGCGCCTCATCGCGCTGGTCCGCCAAATGGACATCGAGGGCCTCTACTCGCCAATGCTCACCGGCGATTGGGAATTCAAACTCCGCCAAATGGAGCACGGCCACCTCCAACGCGCCGATTTCATGCGCGAAATCATCGCCTACACCAACGACATCGTCGCCAAAGCCCGCAAACTCGCCGCCGACGCCAAGAGCCAAGCCTTCGACGACCTTGCGGCCCCCTGCCCGGTTTGCGGAGCGCCCGCCCTCCGGCAAACCGACGCCACCTACGAATGCCGCGAGCCGGATTGCAAATTCCAAGTCAAAAAGCACATCGCCAGCCGTCTCCTAACGGATGAAGAGGCCCGCGAGCTCGTCACCCAAAAGTTTGTCGGTCCGCTCACCGGCTTCAAATCCAAGTTCAACAAACCCTTCGATGCCGGCCTCGGCCTCGATGATAAATTCAAGGTCAAATTCGTCTTCGATAACGACGAGCGCGACGCCGCCCCCGAGCTGACTGCCGAGCAAGTGATTGGCGAAGTGACCCTCACCGATGGTCGGAGCGCCTCGATCTATCAGACGGAAAAGGCCTTTCACCTGCCCGCCCTCGTCACCAAGAAGGAACCCAACGGCATCCGCATCGGCCGCTCCATCCTGCAGCGTGACATTCCCTCTGAACAACTCGTCAAACTCCTCAGTACAGGCAAAACCGACCTGCTCCGCGGCTTTGTGTCTAACCGCACAAAACGCAAGTTCGACGCCCACCTGACGTTCGACGCCCCCACCGGCAAGATCGGCTTCGAATTCGAGCCCCGCCCCGACAAAAAACCCGCCTCAACCGTCGTAAACGACACCGGCGCTCCGACACCGCCCGCTAAAAAGAAACCTGCTAAAAAAGCCGCTAAAAAGGTGGCGAAGAAAGCCGCTCAAAAAAGCAACGAGTGAATCAATCTCGCATTTCCTGATCTCGGTGGAAATGGATTAAGAACATTTTTCCGGAATGGCGATCCACATCCCCGTCAATTCAAAGCAGCGGTCAGGAAGTCTCAATCTTCGCCATGCCGCAGGACACTCCAGCGGTGGGTGGTTACGGGCTGTTTGAACCAGACGTTCGGGTCGTGGCGACCATTGAGGATGGCCACCGCGCCGATCCCCGGCTCGGCTTGGATCCACATTTCACCGCCGAGATAGGCGAGGATGTGCACGCCGCTGGTCGTCACTGCCAAGTCACCGGGCTGCAAGCCGGAATAGTCCATTTGTTGGATGCTGCCATGGGGTGCCAGCGGCACTGTGTAACGGCGATAACCCTCGCCCAAGGCTTTGGCGCTCGCATCAAACCACCACTGCCCCGCAAACTCTCTCAAGGCACCGCCGTCGCAGTGGCGAATGCCATAACTGAGGAGCGCATCGCGCAGGGCTTTGCGTGGCAGCCCCGAGCAATCAATCCCCCGCGAACTCTCACCGCCCCAAACATATTTGGTGCTAGACAGCTCTTGCATCCGCAGCACGTAGGCGTCGCGCAACTCAACGTCGTTCATCCGGTGGCCTGGCAAAGCAAAAGGCATGGCTAACAGAAATGATGCGACCAGCCAGCCCCAGCGCAGCGGTTTGCGGTGCCAGACCAGCAGCAGCGGGCCCAGCCAGTCGCCTAGCAGCGCCGCCAGAAATGCCAGGCGATACATTTTGTCCATGACCGGATTGAACGGAATGATGAGCGTGCCTAGGACCGCTCCGATGGTCAGAATGATGAGCAGCCTGCGCCACAGGCTGAACCCGATCTCCGAAGAGTGGGGATCCATGGGGTTGGGTTCAACCACAGATTTTGCAGGGGGCTTGCTCATTGATCAGCGGGCGCTGTCTTGGATCGCCTTGAAGATAGCGAGGACGTTTTCGATGGGCGAGTTGCCCTGAATGTTGTGCACCGCGTTAAACACAAAGCCACCATCCTGGTTGAACGTATCGATGCGTGAACGAACTTCGCGATAGACCGCCTCGGGCGTTTCATACATCGTGTGCTGGGTGTTGACCCCACCACCCCAGAACGTGATGTCACGGCCAAAATTTTTCTTTAGTTCGACGGCGTCCATGCCTGCGGCGGAGCACTGGACTGGGTTGAGGATATCGAAGCCTGCGGCGATGAACTCCGGGATCAAAGGGGCTACTGCGCCACACGAGTGAATGAATGTTTTCCAGTTCGACTTGCGGTGAATGAGGTCGTTGAGTTGTTTGTGATAGGGCGCGAACAAATCCCGGTAGGACGGCACCGAAATGAACAGGCTGCTCTGGGTTCCAAAGTCGGTGCCGGTGGTCACAACCGCCTGGACGCGGTCGCCGAACATATCGATGAGGGTTTCGAGATTTTTGAGGGCGTACTCGCACTGTTTCTCGAAGATGGCATGGACGTAATCCGGGCGGGCGGCAGTGGTCATGTACCATTCGCCAATGTCGCGGATGCCTTTGGGATGCTTTAAAAAGGGCGCGGGCACCAACGCGATATCGCCAAAGGCAGTGCCCGGAGCTAACAACACAACGCCCATGTCGCTGGCGTTTTGATCCAACCACTCGACCTGGCGCTGGTAATGGGCGATGTCCTCTGCGGTTAGCAAGCCAAACTCCTCGAGGTTGTCCTCGGGGTTGAGATGGTCGTCATCGATAGGTTCCTGGCGGATGAGGGTGTCAAAGAAATACGCGCCTTTGGGCATGTGTGCCGAGGGCGGCGCCCTGAGGTCGCCCTGAGGATACATCAGCCAGCCACCATCCTCTGCGGGCGTGACGTTGAAATCGCCCGGCACCAGGCACGGGGTACCGTCAAACAGAGTGAATGGCTTCCAACCGTTGGCCTCGTAACCGAAGATATTTTTTCTCGGCCACACGCCGACAATGTCCACGGCCAACGCCGCCTGTAGCTCGGCGTCCACCTCCGCCAACATCTGATAGGGCTCGTGTACCCGGGTGGGCGAGGCCCCCGGCCCGACGAGCCGCTGCTTGAGCTGGTGGACGATGGATGTGTGGATGCCGGAGATCCAAGTGCCGCCAAAGTCCACACACACCCGGTCGGGTTGGCGGTGGTTCAAGGTGCTGACGAAGCGTTCGCGGGAGGTCATAGAGGTCGGTGGGGTAGGGGTTGGAAGAGGGGAGTTCAAGGGGCAATGGACTCAATCACGCATTCTGATGGGAACGCGTGTCGGTTGCGGCACCAACACTCGTCGGCCTAATCCGCCCTGAGCCTGCGCTCTCACAAGCCGGGAGCGTCCAGTAATCCGCTAGACAAGTCAAGTTGGATTTCGGGGACTCGTGTCGGCTTTTTTTAGAACATCGGCGGGATTGGGCGGCAGTCAGATGGTGACATCCATGCTTGACGGCGTCGCTTGGCGGTTCATCCTGCGGCGCAAGTTGGCAACGCTTTCCAAACCACCCCCGCCCAAGCCATGAACACCCATTCCCTGCTCGTCTCCGGATGCCTCTGGATCACCATCGCATCCACTCAGGCCGCCACCCCCGCTCTGGACCGATCTAACATCAATGCCGACTGGGAGGACCGCGCCACCCTCAGCGGCGAAAGTGCCGCCGCGCCAAGTGGCCGCCATACGCTGTGGTATCGCCAGCCCGCCAAAGTCTGGGAGGAAGCGCTGCCGCTAGGCAACGGCCGACTCGGGGCCATGGTGTTCGGTGGCGTCACCGATGAGCGACTCCAACTCAACGAGGACACGTTGTGGGACGGCTACCCGCTTGATACCAGCAATCCGGATGCGTTCAAAGCCCTTCCGCAAGTGCGAAAACTCCTTTTTGAAGGAAAAAACAAGGAGGCCGAGGCGCTCGCCGGTGGCAATATGATGGGCCGCCCCGCTGGCGTCAGACCCTATCAATCACTTGGTGAGGTTTTGATGGAAACCCCCGCCGGCGCCCCGGTGTCCGCCTATCGCCGCACCTTGGATGTTACCACTGCGGTCGCCACGGTTGCCTACACCCAAAACGGCACGGCTTTCACCCGCGAATTGTTTGCCTCCGCCCCTGCCGGAGCCATCGTCGCTCGTTTCACCGCCAGCAAGCCCAAGAGTATCAACTTCCGGCTCACTCTCAAACGCCAGAAAGACGCCAAATGCCTCGCCCATCCCACGGCTAACAACGCCATCCTGCTCCGCGGCCAAATCGACTGCAAGGACGGCAAAGGCGAGCAGCGCGGCCTGCGGTTCGCATCGGAAGTCATGGCCGTGACCACTGGCGGCAAGGTCACTAACACCGATGGCATTCTCACCGTTAGCGATGCCGATAGCGTCACGCTGCTCATTGCCGGTGCGACGAGCTACCGCGGTGGCGATCCCGAACAACTGTGCGCCACATCCCTAACCAATGCGTCTGCTGCCAAATCGGCGCCTGCCGCGTACGAGGCCCTCAAAGCCGCCAGCATCGCGGATTATCAGAAACTCGCCGGTCGCGTGGCCATCGATCTGGGTTCGGCTGGGGCGGACGTCGATGCGTTGCCCACCAACGAGCGTCTCGGCCGAATCAAGCAGGGCCAGACCGATGCCGGGCTGGTGGCCACCTATTTCCAATATGGCCGCTACCTGCTCATCTGCAGTTCGCGCCCCGGCGGGCTGCCCGCCAATCTGCAAGGCATCTGGGCCTGGCAAATGAACCCACCATGGAATGCCGACTTCCACACCAACATCAACATCCAGATGAATTACTGGCCCGCGGAAATCGCCAACCTCAGCGAGTGCCACCTGCCATTGTTTGACCTGATGGACAACCTGGTCAAACCCGGCGGCCGCGTCGCCGATGTCAACTATGGTGCCCGTGGCTGGGTGGTCCATCACCTAACCGATCCGTGGGGTTTTGCTGCCCCCGCCGACGGCCTCCAAGGCATCTGGCCGGTGGGATCGGCATGGCTGGCGGAGCATCCGTTCGAACACTATCAATTCACCGGCGACAAGGAATTTTTGGCGAAGCGCGGCTGGCCGTTGATGAAAGGCGCGGCCCGCTTCATCCTCGACTTTATGGTGGAAGCCCCGGCCGGTACCCCGGTGGCCGGCAAGCTAGTGACCAATCCATCCTACTCCCCGGAAAATACCTTCATCCTGCCCGATGGCAAGACCCGTGCCGTGTTCACCTATGGTGCCACCATGGACATCATGATCGTTCATGAGCTCCTAACAAATTGTATCATTGCCAGCAAAATCCTCAACACAGATGCCGACTTCCGCAAGGAATGCCAAGCTGCCCTCGCCAAGTTGGCCCCAGTGCGCATCAGCCCAACCTCCGGCCGCATCCTCGAATGGATAGACGACTACAAGGAGACCGAGCCGACCCACCGCCATACCTCGCATTTGTATGGTCTGCATCCCTCCAGCATGATCACCAGCGCCACTCCCGAGTTGTTCGAGGCGGCTCGCAAGGTGTTGCTAGGCCGAGGCGACGCCGGCACCGGATGGAGCCTCGCTTGGAAAATCAATATGTGGACGCGCCTTCACGACGGCGACCACGCGTTCCTCCTGCTGACGAATCTGCTGAAGGACAAGACCCTGCCTAACTTGTTTGATGATCACGCGCCGTTCCAGATAGACGGCAACTTCGGTGCCACCGCCGCCATCGCCGAAATGCTCGTCCAAAGCCAGATTCGCGATGCCAACGGCACCTTCGAACTGCAACTCCTCGCCGCACTGCCCAAAGCTTGGCCCACCGGCTCCGTCAAAGGCCTGTGCGCTCGCGGCGGCTTCACCGTGGATCTATCATGGAAAGACAACCAACTCAGCTTCGTCCGCATCGTGTCCAAACTCGGTGGCCCGCTCAAACTCCAAGCCGGCACTAACACCGCCACCTTCACCACCACCCCCAACCAAATCCTCACCCTCGACGCATCCCTCAAAGCGATGCCGGCCAAGTGAAGAACGACCCAGGCATCTTTCCCAATAACCCATAACTCATAACCGACAAATCTCCTCCGCCTCATGCTCACCATTGCCGGACGCCAATTCCACTCCCGTTTATTTTTGGGAACTGGCAAGTTTTCCTCTAACGAAACCATGCGCGACGCGCTGGCCGCCAGTGGCGCAGAAATTGTCACGGTGGCCCTGCGCCGCGCCGACCTCAGCGGCCAACGCGACCCTTACGCCAACATCCTCGAATTCATCGACCCCGATCGCTACCTGCTCCTCCCTAACACCAGTGGCGCAATCAATGCCGAGGAAGCGGTTCGCCTCGCCCGGTTGGCGGCAGCCGTCGGCTTGCCAAAATGGGTGAAGTTGGAGATTCACCCGGATCCCACCTATCTGCTCCCCGACCCGATCGAAACCCTCAAGGCCGCCGAAATCCTCGTCAACGAGGGCTTTATCGTCCTTCCCTATATCAACGCCGACCCGGTCCTGGCCAAACGCCTGCAAGACGTCGGCGTGGCCACCGTTATGCCGCTAGGCTCACCGATCGGCTCTAACCGTGGCCTGACCACCCGCGACCAACTCCGCATCATCATCGAGCAAGCCACCGTCCCGGTCATCGTCGATGCCGGCCTCGGCGTGCCCAGCCACGCCGCCGAGGCCATGGAACTCGGTGCCGACGCCGTGCTCATCAACACCGCCATCGCCATCGCCTCCGACCCCTCGCGCATGGCCATTGCCTTCAAACAAGCCGTGCAGGCCGGCCGCGCAGCTTACGAAATGGGCCTGCCCGACCCCTCCGGGCACGCCAACGCCACCAGCCCACTGACCGGCTTCCTCGGATAGATCGATTTTATGAAAACAGGAATGAGCGAATTGGACTGGGGAATTATTGCCGTATATATGATCGGCGTGGTTGGCATCGGTGTGCTGGCCGGATTGGTGCGCAAAAAGAGCGGCGCGGGTGCGCACTACTTCCTAGCCGACAACTCGTTGCGGTGGCCGGTCATCGGTCTGGCGATGTTCGCTGCCAATATCTCCACCGTCCATCTCGTTAGCCTCGCGCAGTCGGCATACACCTCCGGTTTGCTCTATGGCAACTATGAGTGGATGGCCGGCTTCACATTGATATTACTATCGATATTTTTCGCGCCGCTCTATCTGCGAACACGCGTGCCAACGCTGCCGGATTATCTGGAGCGCCGCTACAACCGCAACTGCCGCGACGCCCTCTCCATTGTCTCGCTGTTCTCGGCGATTGTCATTCACATCGGAGTGGCACTGTTCACGGCGGCCACCGTGTTGTGCTTCATCTTCGACATCCCGGAACAAACGACCATCCTGGGACTTTCCCCAATGATGTTTTTCATCATCACCCTGGGAGCACTAACGGGATTCTACACCGTCATTGGCGGCTTGTTGGCAGTGGTGTGGACGGAAAGTGTGCAGACTGTCCTGCTATTGGTCGGTGCCATCTGCATCACAGTGTTCGGCTACTACGCGGTCGGCGGCTGGGATGCCCTGTCCCAAACTTTGGCTAACAACCCGCATCCGTTGCTCAACAAGGAAGGAGGCCCGGAATTTGCCACCAAATCATTCCTGAGCATGCTGCATCCCGGCAACGACAAGACCGTCATCGGCAACGTGCCATGGTATTCCATTCTGCTAGGCTATCCGGTCATCGGCATTTGGTATTGGTGCTGTGACCAAACGATCGTGCAGCGGGTGCTTGCGGCGAAGGACGAAAGGCACGCCCGTCTGGGTCCGTTATTTTGCGCTTTCATCAAGATTTTGCCGGTGTTTTTCTTTGTCTTGCCCGGTGTCATTTGCGTGGCTCTGGTCCAACAAGGGTATTTCGGGCAGGGCGTCGGACCGCTTGCTTCGAAGGACACCTATCCGTTTATGATCACCCATCTGCTACCAACCGGTCTCAAAGGTTTGGTGGTGGCGGCGATGCTTGCGGCGGCGATGCAGACGTGTTCCGCTGCGCTCAACTCGTCGGCCACACTTTTTTCCTATGACATTTGGAAGCGCTGGCGCCCGGCCACCACGGATGGGCAATTGGTTCAAATCGGTCGTTGGACGACGGTGGTCGCCACTCTTCTGGCCATCGTGCTATCACCGATCTTCGGTCATTACAGCACGATCATCCAGGGGTTGAACACCCTGATTTGCTACGTCGCGCCTCCGATCACCTGCGTTTTTGTGGTCGGTGTGTTTTGGAAACGCGCAGGAGGACGAGCCGCCTTTGTGACCATGATTGCAGGGGCAGCGATGGGTCTCATTTGTTTTGTGGCGGATTTTTTCAAGGATTTCATCACAGGGAAAACTGGTTTTCTGGCAGCTGACACGCCGCTGGCCGTGGCATTTGACAAGTTTGCCCGGGGTGTGCTCAGTGATTTCATGCTCACTTCGTTTGGCATGTTTTGCATTTGCGTGTTCATCCAAATTACCGCCTCGTTGATGATGCCCGAATCATTGAAGGATGAGGCGCGCTTGCTCGTCTGGGAGGATTGGCGCGAACCATTGCGGGGCCAAGCCAATGGTCACGGGATGGGCAATTACCGCCTCATCACCGTGTTGCTGCTCATCACGTTTGTGGGATTGTACATCGTTTTCCGCTAGCCATCGACCGGAAAACAAGAGAGGCCGCGCAGCTGCGCGACCTCTGATGTTTTCACAATCCCTTATGAAATTGGGGATCACTCCCCTCGACAACACGAGAATGTCGCGAAATCCAGACTCTTGTCATGTCCCTAAGATTTGGGACACGACACATCCTCGTGCCGGCCGCCAACTTCCGGATCAAGCGCCACCCCGGAGCGGCGGAGGCGTGCGATGGCGGCATCCTCGATCGGGCTTTCGGGGCCAATTGCAAAGCGAATGAACTTCAGCAGCCTGGTAGTCACCGGGCGCACAACCCCAAGTGGCAGCGCGCGGAGGCCGATCAAGCGCCGATGCTCGTCGGGCAGCGATGCCAGCGCCGATTGGAAAAGCAGCGCGTAAACCGGGCGCGATGCCAATGGCAGCGGTGGACGCCGCAGCCATCGGATGACGTCCCGCGTGGCATCGGTCACCGCAAGTTCGCTGCGGTAGTCGGCGAGGCTGGCCAGCAACCCGACCTCATCCCGCGGCACGTCGTCAAGGCCCAGCGGCTCGACCGACTTTGCCCACAGCCGGATGTAGGCATCGGCCCCACCGGGAATCGGGCGGGTGGAAAACGCTTGGTGGCTGCGCAAAAACGAATCCATGAACGCAATGTGGACCCAGCGCAGCAGGTCGGTATCGGCAGCACGATAGGTGCGGGTGGCACCCCCGGCACTTTGATAGGTGCCCCTCACCGACTCGTGCATGCGGTTGACCCGTCCGGCCTCGTTGGCGAGCGCCTCATGCGAGCCATAAGTGGTGATGGTCAACCAGCGGATGGTGCCCGCCAGCCTGCCTAGGGGGTCGTCCTTGTAACGCGAGTGGCTTCGCACACCCGTGAGGCTGCCAGGATGCAGCGCCTGCATGAGCAGAGCACGCACGCCGCCCACCAACGTCGCCAAGTCGGCGTGAACCACCCAGGGCGCTTCATTTGGCAGGTATAAGCCGGGGCCGTCGCCTGCGGCCACCATGCCCAGCCATGGAGGGATGCCGGCAGGATCCCCGGTGAGCAAGCGCCGAAAACGGATCGATAAATACTCCTGAAGCGGGTGATTGGCCAAAATGAAATGACGGGGGGTTAGATGTTGGGGCGATCCATGACATTGCAGTGACTACCGAGTGCCGATACCCATGTAAAATACTCCTGAAAACATCTTCATGGCCGCAGGATGCCCGGCCAGCGCCTGGGTAGCAAGCCACCTCTTCGGATTTCACGGCGGGAACGACATTTCCACAACAACTGGCTGCAAGTTGGACCGAATCCACCATCGATGCCCCAGCCGCCGGCAAGTACGAACTCACCATGAAGGTAGCAGCCATCAATGACGGCCAGTTCCTGCAGGCGGGCTCCCAAGAATTCAACGCCGTTAGCTTGGTCGGCCTAGCGCTGGAGCTCCCCGATGGACCCAGGACTATTTCTCTGTCCCCATGCACTGGGTGGGAACCCTGTACTTG
>CAIQXC010000660.1 GCA_903875675.1 Akkermansiaceae bacterium | reverse complement strand
CTCCGAGATCAGTCCGGGGGCCGAAGAACTCACTTGGGAGGACCCCGACTTGCTCCGGGCCTTGCGGTGTGCGGATGTGGATGCAAATGGCGTGCTGCGCCCCACGGTGTCCGGAATTCTCCTGTTTGGAACGACACTTGGCCTGCGCCGGCACTTCCCGATGGTCAGGGTGGACTACATTCGCGTTCCAGGACGCCAGTGGGTGGAGGATCCTCATCACCGTTTTGAGACCATCGAATTGCGTGCTCCGTTGATTCGCTTGGTCGGCCGCGCCATCAATGCCATCCTTGATGATTTGCCAAAGGCGTTCTCACTGCCCGAGAATGCGATTCGCCGCGAAGACCTCCCGCGAATCCCCACCCGCGTGCTCCGTGAAGCCGTGGTCAATGCCGTGATGCACCGCTCCTACCGCATTCATAGCCCGGTGCAAATCATCCGTTATTCCAACCGGCTGGAAATCCGCAACCCAGGCTACTCCCTGGTGGCTGAGGAGCGCTGGGGTGATCCGGGTTCCGTCACCCGCAATCCCCACCTCGCTTCCGTCCTGCATGAAGTAAACTTTGCCGAAACCAAGGGCTCCGGTATTCGCGTGATGCGCCAGTTGATGCGCGAGAGCAATCTCACACCTCCCACCTTCGAGTCGGACCGGCAGAAAGACATCTTCGTTGCCACCTTCCTTTTCCACCACTTCCTGGGTCCGGACGACTGGCAGTGGCTGACCTCTCTCAATGTTTCCGGTCTCACCGACGAGGACGCCCGTGCCCTTGTTTACGTCCGCGAAACCCTGTCCATCGACAATGCCACCTACCGGGATTTCAATCAGGTGGATGTTCTCAATGCCAGCCAGCACCTCCGCCGCCTCAGGGATCAGGGGTTGCTGGAACAACGCGGCAAAGGCTCCGCCACCTACTACATTCCCACCGACCGCTTCCTCTCCACCCTGCCAGATCGCGCCCCTGCCACGCCCCAGCCGCAGGCGGGCGAGCGCAACTTCGGCATGGCTGACGCGGAATCGATTTCACGTGGATCCAAACCTAGTATGCCCGACGCCGATCCTATACAGGTTTCAGTGGAGCCTATACAGGTTTCTGACCTTCCGCTGGCCCTTCAGGAACAAATTCAGCGTCTGGGAAAGAAACCGGCTCCTCAGGTGCTCCGGGCCGCCATTGTTTCAGCCTGCGCCTGGCAACCCCTCTCCGCCTCCGACCTATCCCGCCTCCTCGACCGTTCACGGGTTTACCTGCTCAACGACCACCTTTCCGAACTGGTGGCCGACAAACAGCTCGAACTCACCATTCCTGAGCAGCCCAGACACCCCCGGCAAACTTACCGGGCTTCCGGTCGAAAGGAGTGCCAGCCATGATCGAAGGCCTCAAACCGTATGCGGAATACAAGGAGTCGGGGCAGAAATGGCTCGGCAGGGTTCCGGCGCATTGGGAAGTCCGCCGCACCAAACTAATCCTTCGCGAAGTCGATTCGCGCTCGACCACCGGCAAGGAGCAATTGCTTCGAGTGTCGCAATACACCGGCGTGACTCAGCGAAAGGCTGCTGACGGCTCGGACGCTCCAGACACTCGGGCTGCTTCACTGATCGGCTACAAGCGCGTGGCGATGGATGACCTCGTCATCAATATCATGCTCGCATGGAACGGTAGCATGGGCGCTTCGCGGTTCGATGGCATAGCCAGTCCGG
>CAIQXC010000659.1 GCA_903875675.1 Akkermansiaceae bacterium | reverse complement strand
TGATCGATAGTGCCAAGCATGTTGCCAGCCAGATGCCGCGCGAAGTCCGCTGCACCAACCTCGGCGGCCTGTCCATCACTCCCACCGCCATCGCCCTCGAAGCCAAACTCGCCGCCCGCCGCGCCAGCAGTTGCGGCACCGGTTGCGGCTGCGGCTGATCCTGATCCTGATACTGAGGCTCCCAAGTTATCATGCCTCTACCCTATCTGGACCGCACTTCTCCTGAGTTATTCTCTTCAGACGTCTTTCTCGGCGCGGACGTCGAGCGAATGAAATCCTCCTCAGGACAACCAACAAGCACTCAGATCTGCCGCCGTTAGTAATGACGTGGATACGGTGCTTGCCATCGTAGGCCAAATCTATCATCTTGACCCAACGGAGAAACAATATCTAACTGAAGCTAAATAAAATGGGTCTGTATCTCGCAAATTCCGAAGCCAAGACCAAGGCGGCAGTCAAAGCCTCTGGAAAGGCCGCAGCGCCGCACACAGCAAACAAATTGAGTCAGGCAAGGCTGATCAAGGCGGACGTTCAGCCGTCACCGGCGGCAAGAACATGGACGGCATACCATCACGCCCCGAGACGCTGACGGTCGGCTAACAACCCGCTCAGAAACACGGTTGGCGGTTGCTCGGTGGTGGCAATGCGGTAATCCACCCGCAAGGCACCGCAGCGGGCCCGGAAGCCGGCGATGGCGGCATCGATGGCGTCCCGGTAAGCGCGGCGAACCAGCGCGGCGTCGGCCTCAAGGCGTTCGCCGGTTTCCATGTCGATGAAGTCGGACACACCGTCGAAGGGCAGCGTGAGCTCGGCGGGGTCCAGGACGTGGACGAGCACCACATCGTGGCCACGACGGCGGAAATGGGCCAGTGCACGGAAAACCGCCTCGGGATCATCCAACA
Organism: Akkermansiaceae bacterium; assembly: GCA_903875675.1. Taxonomy (GTDB): domain Bacteria; phylum Verrucomicrobiota; class Verrucomicrobiia; order Verrucomicrobiales; family Akkermansiaceae; genus Luteolibacter. The sequence continues at coordinate 2,562 of CAIQXC010000659.1, read as the reverse complement.
AATCAGATAACATCAACACCAAACCGCGCCGGGCCATGCCTTCGGCGAGGGCCTCGAGGGCCTTGCCGGTGTCAGTGCGGCCGACGGGTTGATGGGCACCAAGGGCGTCGAGGAAATTTCTAACATGGCGGCTACCGCCCTTGGTGGGTAGCCAGCGGCGGACTTGGTCGTCGTAGATGATGAGGCCGACGGAGTCCTGTTGGTGGTGGGCGAGATAGGCGGCGGCGGCGGCGAGTTCACGGGCGAAATCAAATTTGCTGGTTAGGCCGGAATGCTGGAATGCCATGGAGGCGGAGGCATCCAGCACGAGGTGGACGCGCAGGCTGGTTTCCTCCTGATATTGCTTGATGAAGTAGCGTTCGCTGCGGCCAAACAACTTCCAATCGAGGTGGCGCAGGTTATCGCCTTGGACGTAATCCCGGTGGTCACGGAATTCAACGCTCGCCCCTTTGAGCACACTCGTGTGGCGCCCGGCCCGCCCGCCCTCGGCAGTCCAGCGCGAGCCGAGCGCAAGGTGATCAAGACGGCGCATCGTCTCGGCTGATAGAAAATCACTGAAGGTGGACATTTCTTGAAGGATGAGGGATGAGATATCAGATCATTTAGCGAGACTGCGCCTCAGACTCAAGACAGAAGAGCGCTGCGCTCCAAGACAAGACAAAGAAGAGACACCGGACTGAGCATTGCGCTTCTTGTTCCAGTCTTCTGTCTTCTGTCTTCCCCTCTTTTGTCTTCTTCCCAAACAGAATACCTGACATGACGGCAGCAACATTGGCTTTTCAAGGACTCTAGCGGACAAGTGCGTGGAAGAGGATGTTAACGCCGATGGCGGTGGAGTCGGCGGCCTCGTAACCGATGGCGTAGGGGGCAGGAGCCTGCTCCCAGCCGGCCGCCAGGTCGCGTGGGCAATAGATCACGGCGGTGGCACCATTGACGTCGGCAGCCAATAGCTCCGGAGCGGAGGATCCCTTTTTGTCGAGTTGAGCGGCGAGGGCGGGGCGCAGCTTGACCGAAGCCACTTCGTTAGGTTGGTGGAAAAGCGAGGCAGAGGCGGGCAGCGGCAGCAGCGGATGGTCGGGCAGCACCTTGGCCATTTCCGCGCGGAAGGCCGAATCGAAAGTCGCGCGGCCGTCACCCGCCTCGGCAAACAGGACACCACCCTTCATGAGGAATTGCCGGAGATTGGCGCGTTCGTTTTCGCCGAGCGCGAAATCCGTGGTGCCAGTTAGATAGAGCAACGGTGTTTCAAACATGGAGGCGTCGGACAAGGCGACCTCGCGCCATTCGAACGAGACCGGGGCACCGGTTTGCTCGTTGAATTTTCGCAACAACATCGGTAACGCCGCGGGCCGGGTTTTCCACGGACCGACATGGGCGACCCAGCCAATGCGCAGGCTACCGGCCTTGGAGCCGCTGGCATCGGCGAGTTCGACGCTCTTGCCGGCACTCCGGCCGGCCTCCTGCATGGCGGTGACGTACGAGAGCAGGTTGGCACCGAGGCGGCGGGCGTCGGCATCCTCGTAGCCCCAGCTGTCATGGCGGTTTTTTTCCCAGCCCATGGCGATGTCGAAGCGAGAGATAATGATGGCGCTGCGATTGTCTATATCCACGGCATCGATCCACGGATAGGCGTCAGTGACCACGCCGTCGGCGATGGCCCGCTCGCGGTATTTCACTTGCTTGATGTCGTTGTAGGCGTGGAACAGCGGGTGGTCGAGGCGCAGCCGATAGAGCGGGCTTTCCGGCAGCACCTGCCGCGCGGCCTCCATCGCGGATTGATAGAAATCGGGGTGACCGACGAGCGCGTTAAAGATGACGGTGCCGCCGTTACGGAGATACTCTCGGAGGCGGGCAGCTTCCTTGGGTTCGAGTTTGAACGGTTTGTAGCCGGACCGATAAAGGACGGGATTCTCGCGGGGGTTGGTGGAAATCTCGGTCCATGTCTTTATGTTAAATGTGAAACTGGCACCCATTTCGCCGCTCATCCATTCCAGAAGTTTTTGCAAATCGTGAGGTGTGCGGGCCCAGTCCTCGGCGTCGGCGGTGCGGATTTTCGTGAGCAGCACCGGCGGCTGCGGCGGGTTTTTGCGTTCTTGGCGCTTCTGCGGCACCACCGGATAGGGCAGCGGCGGCATCCCCTCCGATGACGACACCTGGGCCGGTGGTGGCTTGGGTTCTTCCAAAGGTGGAGGTTCCGGCGGCTTGGGCACGGCAAGCGCCGCCGCCGCAAAAACCAGGGCCAATAAAGATGTTAGACCCTTCATTTTAAACTTGGAAGCTGGGATTGAAAAAACAATAGGGTCAGCTGCGGAAGGCACAATTTGAACGGACTTGGGTTTCGGTTCCATGGCTGGGTCAATGATGGACTGGATTGCAGGAAATGAAAGTCTCAAGATTTAGCGGCTCATGAGTTTGAGGGAGTTCTAGAGAATTTTGCTTGCTCGACTCAGTGGCTATCTTGAGGTCGAACGCTGAGTTCTGGACATAGCGATCGAGCCAAAAACGCGCTTCCTCACCACGAGTGGCTCGCTCCCGGTTTGGAAAATATAGCTTTGGCTGGGG
>CAIQXC010000658.1 GCA_903875675.1 Akkermansiaceae bacterium | reverse complement strand
TTATGTGGATGGAACCGCCGACGGGGCGGGAGACGCGAGCGGGACGTGGAGCACCGGCACCGGTTGGATTGGCGGCCTCCCCGCGTTTCCAGGCAGCTACCAATTCGTCGGCCAGATTGACGATGTGGCCCGCTGGGACGGCGCCCTCAGTGTAGGAAAGGTGCAGACGCTGAGCCGGGTTCTAACCGTCAATAGCGGTGCTCTGAACGACTACAATGCCGCAACGATGGACACGCTTTTCCAAGTCTACGAAAGTAGCAACTCACAAGCCGTCACCTCCAGCGCCGGCACCTTGACTTGGACGAAGTTCACCGGCCGAAGCGGCACGGCCGGGACGGTCACCTATAGCGAAGGGGTCTATACGGGATGGTTCGACGATACCTCCGGCGTGACAACTGCTGCGCCCTCTCTGTACGCCACCTGGGCGACCGCTCAAACACCGCCGCTCGGCGATGCAAGTGTCGTGGGTCCCGACGGCCTCTCCAACCTGCTCATCTACGCCCTCGCTGGTCTCAATACGGACCATACCAATGGCTCGCCGGGCACTCTGACGGGCAACGTGCTGAGCTTCACCAAGCGTGCAGACGCCATTGCCAATGGCGACGTCACCTACGTGATCGAGGAATCAGATGATCTCGGCGTGACGAATGCTTGGGTACCGGTGGTCACCCAAACCCCACCCAATGCAAGCCCCACGATTTCCTACGCCTTGCCTATCGGAAAGCCCAAGGTTTTTGCCCGCCTCAAAATCACCATTCAATAATTGGCATTTCCTCCGGTCCCAAACCCTCCTCCGCCCTGCTCGGTGGTCCTGGCATGCGCACGCATGATCGCGCCCTTATCCGCCGAGTCAGTGCGTATTGTTCCAGTCAATGGCAAGCCTGCTGAGTGGCGTACCGAAGCCGGTTTCGCCCGGTCGGTCATTGTCGTGCAAACGCCTACGGGGCGCGAAGCGGAAGTCTGCGTCAAATCGAATGGATCCTTCACCGCCCGCCGCATGCCAGCAGCCCGACCGAAATCCGGGTTGCAGAGTTGTTGCGGCGACTGGCTGACTCCCCGCCCCGCTGGATCGTCGTCTGGGGGTACTATTATCGGGACAATCACGGTACCGCGCGGGAGGGTGACTTCCTCGTACTTGGCCCGGCGGGTGGCTTGTTAGTGCTGGAAGTGAAGAGTTCGCTGCCTAGGCACTTCCCGGGGACCAGTCGATGGGAAGGTGCCCCCGGAGATGACCCAATCCAACAGCTCATCACCGAATGGCAGGGTGTCTTCCGAGGTGTCCAGGCCAAGGGCCTCAATTCCAAAGCTGTCATACTCATCGGTCTCCCGCCATTCAGGGACCTCACCTCCGACTATGATCATTACTCGTGGTTCATGGGCCTGAGCCGGGCAAAGCCGTTGCTGGCTGTTGTTTCACTGAACTCATCAATCGCCCAAAAATGAACGACTAAGGATCACAACCACCACGCAGACGAGTCACACCGAATATATGAAAATTAAACCAAAACGCATCTCCCTAGGAGAAATTTGCAGCAGGACCCTCGCGCTGGAGGAGACGGAACCCAAATTGGAGTTGATCCTACCCGTATTCCAGAGACCCTACAAATCGGGACCTTGCTGCGCTTGTTGCGGCGCTATCCCACGGCGGCGTTTGCCCCGGAGGTACGGCGGGTGCTGAATGGACGATTCACGCCAGATGGACTGGCGGCCGAAGCTGCGTATTTCCGCATCAAGGGGAACCAGTCGTTCGAGCGAATGTATGGCTGGGCCTGGGCGTTGCGGTTGGGGCAGGAATTGCGCGCATGGAATGACCCTGACGCACGGCGCTGGTCGGCCAGTTTTCTCCCATTGGAACAAGAGATCGTGAGATTGGCCAAGGCCTATCTGCCCAACCTCGATTGGCCGGTGCGCTGCGGGTTTCATCCGGAGACCGCGTTTCCGCTGGCCCAGATGTTGGATTGGGCCCGTGCCGCGCCGGACCCAGCCTTGGAGACCCTGGTGCTGGCCCGGGCCAAGTGTTTCTACGGCGGCGATCGCAACTATCCGACGGCCTACGAGCCGTCCGGCAACGACTTTTTCTCTCCCGGCCTGAATGTGGCAGACCTTATGCGGCGGGTACTGCCTCCAGCGGAGTTCAAACCGTGGCTGGACGGTTACTTCCCCGGACTGGCCGACGGGCAGGCGGGACACTTGCTGGAGCCGGTGCGGGTGTCCGATCCCACTGATCCGCAGTTGATCCATTTGGCTGGGCTGAATCTATCCCGTGCCTGGACCATGCGGGGCATCGCCACAGCCCTGCCGGAGAGAGATTCCCGGCGGCAAATCCTTCTGGATGCCGCCACGGCGCACGCTACACAGGGCCTTGCCATGGTCGCCACCGGCCACTACGAAGGTGAGCATTGGCTGGCCACCTTCGCAGTGTATCTGCTAACCGGGGATTGAGTTCAGGCCGCCTTCATTGCACGACCGCTGTGAGCTCACTCGTCACGGTGACGATTCACGTTCCGCCGACCAGCGCGCCCAGTTGCTGGAATCGACTGGACGCCGCAGCGGTCTTGGCACGGCCAGATGGTGTTCATTGCCGATCCGACAAGCGGCGCGTGCCTTGATGCGTTGGGCCCGTGGGCTTGGCCAGGACATTGATCCTGGGCGGTGAGTTGCAGCGCAGCTTCTACGATGATGCGGATCCCTTCTGCGAAACGAGGAGCCCGGACGATTTCACCTTCACTCTGTGGCTTGTTCATACAACATTGCTTGTACTTGCGCCCACTTCCGCACGGGCCAAGTTCGTTGCGTCCGATCTGGGGTGCCGCTTTGGCCTGGGGTATCCGGCGCAATCTGGTTAGTTCCTGATAGTACCAGGCATAGATGGAATGCATGATCGAGTGGCGACCCTTCAATTGGGAGTTCAAGTCCGGATGCTCGCGTTTGAGGGCAGCCAGCAAGCCGGACAATGGAGGACTGCCGCTCGGCCCAAGGGCAGCGGGTTCGCTGGCTTGCGAGGCATGGTTGTAACGAAGGGCGGGATTTTCCCCGGCGGGCGGAGCCCATTGGCCCGATGCATCCGCCAGTCTAAAGAAGGATAGAACCGTTTCAGCGCAGCGGCAGTCGGGTTGCACGCAATATTGCTCGTCCACGGCCCATCTCTCATCTTTCCATGGAAACTCAAGAGCCAAGCCACAGGGAAAGACCTCCACGAACCCGATCAACTCACCGTTCCCGGCAGCAGGCAGGCCTGATCCATTCCGTCAAGCCCACCGCTGCCTCGTCCCCGCTGCCGTTTCAGGTATCGCCTGGCAAAGCGGCGTCCGCGTGGGCTTTTGGCTTCGCCCTGGCACGGTGCACCTTCCAGCCTTGGTAGAGCAACGCACTGGCGATCCAGGCAAACAGCAGGACTAGTGGATAGGCGATGAGACGCGGGAAGAACGCGAAGACAATCGCCAGTAACATCAGCAATGCGCCAACCGCCACCGTGATTCGGGCTTCGACTGGTTCGATCACGCGCCGATTTGTAAATGCCGCGCCGACGACATTTGCGATACGGACCACTCCGGCGGTGGCGCGCCCGGAACTTCCGCCGCCACTGCTCAGCGCCGGTCGCCGATGGCGCGGCTGATTCGGCGCGCGTAGCTTCTGGTTCGCGTCCAATACGATCTCAGTGGCATTCTCCAGGTCATCGAGGAACATCGCTTCCATCGATCGCGCGAAAGGTTCGTCTTCGACGACCACATCCATCTCGCAGTTGCCGAACCAACTGGCGATGTTGAGATTCGTCGAACCGACTCGCGCCCAACGTCCATCGGCGACCGCCGTCTTGGCGTGCAACATCGTTCCGTTCCACTCGAAGATGCGCACGCCTGCTTCCAACAAAGTGCGATAACCCGCGCGGGACAATCGCTTGAGCAGCGCGATGTCCGTTGCGTTCGGCACGAGGAGGCGCACATCAACGCCGTCTTTAGCTGCCGACCTCAGAGCTTGCACGTAGCTGGTCATGCCCGCGTAGTAGGCATCGGTCAGCCAGAGACGTTTTTCCGCAAGGGCCGCGATGAGTTGATCGACGCGAAACATTCCTCCCGTGGCCGGAATGCTGGACACGACACGAAGTGCTGCCTCACCTGGCCGCGCGATTGCGTCCAGACTGCTTAGCTCGTTCTCCTGTATTGGCTCCCCGATCATCGCCCAGACCGTTGCGAACGCCTGCTCTAGTCCGGCCACGGAAGGTCCCCGCACCTCGACGCCCGTGTCGCGCCATGGCTCAATTTTCTTCTCAGGTTCACCGACCCACATCCGCCCGACACACAAGCCACTAACAAAGCCAATACTGCCATCCACGCAAAGGGTCTTGCGATGGTCGCGACTGAGCCAGCCCAAAGGTGAGTCCCAGCGCGCCGTGTTATAGCAACGCACGTCCACGCCGTTCGCGCGCAGACGGTTCCAGAATGCACGCGATGCCGTCCCGCAACCACCCAACCAGTCGTAGATCAGACGCACCCGCACGCCTTCTTTCGCTTTGGCTACGAGTGCATCGGCGAACATCCGGCCTGTATCGTCTTCGTGGATGATGTAGCTCTCGAAATAGATGTGCCGTTTTGCCGCGCGAATGGCATCGAGCCACGCCGGGTAGTTTTCCTGCGCGTCTTTGAGCAAACGGATGTTGTTGCCGGAAATCAGCGCTGCCCCTGCCGCTCGCGAGAAGGCTTGGTTCGCAAGGGCGCGGACAGAGGAAAGCGCATCACGCTCGCGTTTGGGTAGTGGTTTGGCGGCACGCATGTCTCACATACTACTGCTTGCGCCAAAGTTGCATCGACGAGGATCTGTTCGATGTGATCTCCGGCTTTGAGGCGTTGACGGGGGGAAAAGGGACCCTGCAGGGGTTCAATCCGCAGCTTTTATCCCCGACTCACGATGGTTCGTGTCCTTCTGGAACCTCAGCGATGAGGCGCTGCATTGTCGCAACCTTGGAACTGATGAAGAGCACGTTCAGCAAATCGAGTTCCTCACGGGTGGCCCCGGAGGTACGAATCTTGAGATCCCCGGACCCAAGCCCGAGCAGCCAGTGGCGAAAGACATCATCCCGATGTTTCTCCAGCCCCATGCCTTGCGCGTTGTAGCTTTTCGAGCCGGTGCCAAAGGCCATTTTGTGGGTGAGCTGGCCCGGTGTGACTTCCCAATAACTCAGCCGATCCAGCCCGAAAACGGTGATGACCCAACTGCAGAACATCAGGGTTGAAAACCAGAAATAGGCACCCAGCGTGAGATGGATCGTGAGGTCGCCAAACCAATGGAATATGCCGTCCCACCAGCCGACATAGGCTAATACAACACTCACTAGCGCCCCCCCGATGATCACGATCCCTGACGCCAACCCGCGCACGGTGAAGTTGGTCACTAGAATAATTAGGAACAGCGTCAGAAAATAGATGACGCCTAGGTTGCTGCTCGGATGAATCCACTCCAGCGCTTGCGGCAGGTCATCCACCCGTTGTGGTCGGCCATTCCAATAGGTGAGGAGAGCCATGCCATAGCCGACCGCCCACACCGGCCACCAGAACAGCAGTGGGGAATGACTGTAGATTCGCAACAACCGCACGGCAACGGGTTGTGCCGACGCGGTTGGTAAGGTGGGGCCGACTTTGTCGGGCGTGGTTGGTGGCTGGGACTGGGTCATGGCGGTTGGTAGTTAATTGGTAGCCTGTGCTGGCGGCGACCGCTATGGGGTGAAACCCGCCCACTACGCCCGGTGCCTGATTCCGCACGCTTCGTTTCAGGCGGCGGCCTACCAGTCGGGTTTTACCCCATTGGATTGACTTTCCATATTGTCTAAGGTCCCTCGTATGACCACCCCCAGAATGAATTCACGATCAATTGCCCGACATGATTCATGAAATCGCAATTCAACGCCGATCTACAAGTCGAAAGAGATATATCACAAACTCCTCGCAGCACAGGTGAAGGAGCAGAGTTCGCTGCAACCTCTGCACGATGCATCCAACGCCGACGCCGACGCCTTGTTACTCATTATCCAAGGGATGGACGCCTCAAGGATGGAGCCATCCGCCACGTTGTGTCAGGGGTCAATCCGCAAGGCTGCCAGGTTTTTAGCTTCAAACACCCGCACACCGAGGAGTTGGAATATGATTCCCTCAAACCCATTAATGACCCGTCAAGGAACTGGAAATTCAGTTGGGCCGACATTAAGGAGCGCAAGTTCTGGAGGGATTACATGCGGTCGTATGAGGCCTGCATGAGTGCCACAAGCACCGCCGCAGTTCCATGGCAGACGCACAAACCATCGAAATCAGCGGCCGAATCGAGAGCTAACACACCCCCATGCAAGACGCCAATCCCTTCACGGCAATTGTGGCTACCGTAACCCGCCACTTGGAGCAACAAGCCCAGGCCGCCCGCCTCGCCGCCGAGACTGCCGGCCAGCAACGCGCCCGCCTAGCAACCATCGCCGCCGAGCAACTCCGCTGTCTGGTCTTGCCCATTCTCGAAGCCGCCTGCGCCGCGCTCCAATCCGGCGGAATCGATGCCGAAACCAGCAACGGCAACGATCCACTCGCCGGCCACCCCCGCCGCTCCCTGCGCCTTCTCCTCCCCGGCCGCACCTATCCTCCGGCCCTCATTTTCGAAGCCCACACCCAATCAACCATCCCCGCCTTGGCTTGGCGGGCCGAATACCTCGCACCTGGCCTCTCTCTCAATGGCCTAGCCCCCGCCTCAACCCCGATTGTTCATCCCGATTCAGTCACCGTTCGCCGCATCATTGAAAAGTTTATCACCCAGGCCACATCCTGAACCGTCAAGGAATCCTTGAAACTTATCCCGGCTATTGCAGCCGTTTTGGCTTCTTGCTATCCATTTTCTGGAGCCCCTTGCCGGTCCCCTTGATCGCGGTTTTTACCTTACGGATGCCTTCCTCGCGGGGCGCTTCTCAAGGCGTTGTCCGCCAATTTCATGTCTTGCCAACCGCCTTGCCTACCATTTCTGCGGTATTTCCCAGAGCCTTCTGACCACGGATTTTCTCATTGCGGATCTTAGCCCGCGTCTGGGTCAGACGGAACAGGTTCGCCGCCAGTTCATCCTTGCCCATGAAAGCCGCGAACCGTCTAAAGCAGGTAGGTGGGTACCCCCACCCGATGCTGTGATAGGTCAAGTGCCATGCATCCACTTTTGGCGTTCCTGCAACGGAGCAGGGTTTCACCCCATGGCAAGTGCGTGCCATCCGGGCTAATCTATTTCTGTTCCACTTCGCTGCCGGCGCTGTCAAAACGGGGCGTCAGACAGCGAAAGGTCGCTGCCAGTGTGTCGGCGGCAAACCTGCAAAGTAATATGATGTCAATAAGTTCAATTCTGCTAGTCATACTCGTTCTGATGGTGCTCGGTACACTACCGACTTGGCCGCACAGCCGGAACTGGGGATATGCCCCGAGCGGCGGACTGGGCTTCATTCTGGTCATCCTGCTGGTCCTGTTATTGCTCGGCAGAATTTGAGACGGAGGCTTTGCTTCGGCTTTGGGGTGTTTACTTATGTATCAACCATTGGACGATATGACCAGCCATCCTCGATCGAGCCGGGAGCATTCACACGTGAACGAGAACGAAAGCACGGACATGCCGGAATCAGGAACGCCGCAGGGACCGGGCCAGAGCACGGGCAAACAACTGGTGCTGGGCCTGCTCGGGCGCTGGTATTGGCTGGGGCTGGGATTGATTCTCGGGGT
>CAIQXC010000657.1 GCA_903875675.1 Akkermansiaceae bacterium | reverse complement strand
GGCTATGCGCCAACAATAGAGGTTGCGTTTGCTGACCCTGAGGTAGGCGCAGGTGTCTTTTTCGGTGAGGAGTGGGGAGGAGGCTTGTTCGGTGCGCGGCGAATCAGTTGGCGTGTCCATGCCGGTGTTGGCATGTCAACCACTGTCTAACGGACTGTCTAACGGAACATGTGGCGACAAATGGCGACAACCAGTTGTCCACCGCGGTTCCAATTGGCAAAATGGCGCAAAATACTGATGGCCAACAGCGGCCAATATCGGCATTAAAAAGTTGTAACATGCTGATTATGAATGACTTGCGACACACTAAGGATCTAGTAGGGAAACCTGTGGAGGTTCGAGTCCTCTTTCGAGCACTTCCCCTTAATAATCAAGGGGTTACAGAGGCGGAAATGTAAATATTCGGTGCCCCTGCGGAGAAAAGTTTGCAGGGCGTTTGGCTGGAAGGGGTCATGGGACGGGGCGGGCGTGGAGGATGAGATTGATGGCGAGCTGCTTGCGGTCCTGGTAATCCGCGATGAGCGACGGCAGGTTGCGCTCCTCATCGAATGGAATGATGGCCAGGAGGGCATTGCGGGTGAGGGCGAGGTTCTGGGCGATGTTGATGCGGCGGTGGCGGTGGCGGTCCTCCTGCCAGACGCTGTCGTCGCGCTTGTGGTGGTTGCGGTTCTCGACGCTCCAGTGTCCGCGCGCGGCACGCCCGAGGCGCTCCTTGTGCTCCACCGCGAGGCTGGCGATGAAATACCGGACATGGACATGCTCCTCGTCCGGGCGGATCTTTTCCACCCACTCCCGCTTGACCGCGATGGCGCTGCAGGCCGAGAGCAGCCCGGCATCCACCGGTTTGAGCGGCCCCACCGCGGCGCTGCGGATGTCGATGCGGCCGTGGTCGCCATCGCAACTCAGTTTAAAAAAGGGGAGCCCTTGAGGGCTGTTTGGACCGCATCGAGGCGCTTGGCGGTGTTGGGCTTGGTGCCGACGAGATAGTCGCCGCCCTGTTCCACGATCACGCGCAGGGTGGCCTCCTTGTTGTGGAGCGGGTCGGCGGTGACCAGCGCGTTTTCCAGGCTCACCGCCGGGTCGGCGAGCAGGGCGCGGGCCTCGCTGACCTCGCAGTCCTCCTTTTTGCCGGTGGCCGGGATCATCGCGACGGGGCGGCCGTCCTCATGGCGGCAGAGGGTCACGATCATGCCGCATTTGCCGTCCCCGACGCTCTTGCCGTCCAGCGCGAGGCTGCGCGGCAGGATTCCGGTGTTGGCCTGCAGCCAGGCGGTCAGGGCGGCGGCGTAGGCGTGCGGGTCGATGGCGTTCATCACATCGTTGAGCGCGTCGTAGCCGGGCATTTTCAGCCGTCCGCTCCCCTGGTGGCGCGCCGTCAGGCCGATGGCGTCGCGCTGGCCCTCGTCGAGGCAGCCGACCTTCCGCCAGATGTTGAGCATGTCGCGCCCGCCCATGAGCAGGCCCAGCGCGACGAGGGTGAGCATGGCCGAAAGCGGGTGGCGGCGGCTTTGGGGGCGGCGGGGATCGGGCACTTCCAGAAAGGCGTGGCGCAGGGTTTTGAGCTGGCCGGCCTTGAGCGGGCTGCGGGCTCCGCCGCCGGGAGTCAGGGCGGTCTGGCAGTCCTCGGGCAGATGCGGGGCGCACATCAGCACGTAGGCCCGCGGGTCGAGGGGTTTGAGCCAGAGTTTCTTGGGCCGCCCGTTGGGCAGGTAGTAGTCGGTGTGGTCCTGGGAAAAGCCCTTGGTGTCGCCCGCGCAAGTCCAGTTGGTGGCCTTGTAAACCGTGCCGTGGTGGCTTTCCGGATCGCTGAAGCTTTCGGCCAGCAGCGGCCGGTAGCCGTGCTCGGCCTGCCACTGGGCGGGCAGCTCGCGCAGGCCGAGGCCGAGGCACCGCGAGGCGAGATTGGGCCGGCGGGCTTGTTCCGGCACCAGGAAGCGGCGCAACTGCACGACGAGCTTGAGCCGCTGCGAGCGGGTGACCGGATCCCAGCCGATGATGGTGTCGCGGTCCTTGAGGTGCCATGCCGCGGCGCACCAGACGAGCACCGCCACCACCCGCCCGTCCTCGGTGACGAACTGGCAGAGCCGGTCGCCGGCCTCCTTGCCCGCGCCGAGGGAATGCTCCTCCTCGAGCATGCCGTGGGCGATCTCCCAGTCCGCCGGAGTGCCGGCGGTCCTGATTTCAAACACTCCGGGGGACGCTGTCCCCTCGCCGGCCGTGACTGTGGATTGATTTCTCACGCGGCTAACCGAGCATTTTCGTGCCCTTTTGTCTAGCCCTATTTCAAATCGAGCAAATAAAAGGGCTGCCGAGCTTCAAGCCAAACGCCCTGCCGCCTGCCCCGACATAGCAGTTTTGGTTACCGCCATAGAGAGTGACGAAGTTGGCGTTGTCCGCGCCGATGACGGTGAGCCTGCCACCGTTGAAGGTCAGCCAGGCG
>CAIQXC010000656.1 GCA_903875675.1 Akkermansiaceae bacterium | reverse complement strand
GCCAATCCAGCCCACATGATGACGCTAAAGCAAACCGAAAGGGCTTGAGGAAAAGCTGCCGGGCATTTATAGCGATGCCTGACATGGACATCACCCCGCAAACAATTTATTTCAAGCATCGCAGGCAAGCGGTCGCCTAGCGCAGGCTCTCTGTACCTCTCGCAATGATTGAACGTCACTTCAACATCCCCTTTGTTGCAGGATTAGCTCTGCGTGAAAAGCAGATCCAGCAAAATTACCGTCCGGTCATCGCCGTGCACAAGTGGTTTGCGCGTCGGCCTGGGACTTTGTTCCGCGCATTGATTCTCTCGGAGTTTACCGACCGACCGGTCATCGAAAATTTCTATCAATCCCACCACATGCCGGAATTCCGCGTCTTCGATCCGTTCATGGGGGGCGGGACGACGATGATGGAGGCAAACCGCATCGGTTGCTCCGTGATCGGGGCCGACGTCAATCCCATGGCATGGTGGATCGTCCGCCAGGAGCTGCTAGATCTGGACGTCGATGCATATACGAAGACTGCCGCCCGCTTGAGGGCGCATCTTGAGGCGGAAATCGGTCACCTGTATCGCACCGGTTGCGCCCAGTGTGGCAGTACCGAAGCGCATGTGAAATACTTTCTATGGGTGAAGACAAGCGCTTGTTCGTCATGTGGACAAGACCACGATGGCGCTCAAGTCATTGGATGTGTTTTCCGTACATGGTTTCCCGGTTGGATTGATCCAATGCGAATCGAATTTTTTGGGCATCGTCGGCCGAAGAGGCTCGCCTGTGGGCAGTGGCGGGTGGTTGAACATAGTGGAAAAGTTTGCCAAAGCGAAACGCTTTTGCATACAGCCTTTCGAGATACGCCATGACGGAAACCGCAAGGTGGAAGTGGCCATGAAAGGGGAGTGGATTGGCTTGTCCCGCAGCGGCTCAAATCCTCCGGCTGAGCGCGAGATCGAATTGGTGTGCGGGGATTCCTCCTGCGCGAAGTTAAACGGGGCGAAATTCGACGCCGTTTTCACCGATCCCCCCTATTTCGGCAACGTGCAATACGCCGAGTTAATGGACTTCTGCTATGTCTGGCTCCGCAAGTTGCTAGGCAGCGAGATGCCCGAGTTTGCCAAGCCTTCGACACGCCACGAAAACGAACTCACTGGCAACGTGAACATGGGACGCGGCCTCGATCATTTCACGGAGGGAATCTCACGGACCATTCGACATGCCGTGGCGAAGCTCAAACCCGGCAAGCCATTCGCATTCACCTATCACCACAATCAACTCGACGCATACATTCCAATGGCGGTGGCAATCCTCGATGCGGGCCTTGTCGCTTCAGCGTCGCTGCCATGCCCTGCCGAAATGGGAGCCTCGATTCATATCAATGGCACCGGATCATCTGTCGTGGACACGGTATTTGTTTGCCGTTCCACCGGGTCTTTTCCAAAATGCTGGCTGGCTTCTGACGCGGTTGGCGTCGCCGGGATTGTTAAGCGGGACATTGATGAATTGGCCGCAGGCGGCCTCAAGGCGACACAGGGCGATATTCGCTGCGTCAGCTACGGGCATCTTACGCGCCTTGCTATCTGGCATCTGAGAACGACGTGGAATATGAAACGTCCAGTCAAAGAGCGCATGAAGGAGGTTCAAGATTGGCTCGCAGCCTTCGGAGGCGTCGGGGCGGTTCTCACCTCGCTTGAGAAAACGTATTCACAGGCTCAGAGCGAACAAAAATGGCTGATGAGCGGAATGGTAGAAGAATCAACAGAACGCGAAGATGAAGTATCCTTTTGAAGCCGACGAAAATGAGATATTGGCAGCTCCCGAGAAATTCGTGAGCAGCGTATTTTCCAGTCTTGCATCGGAGTTTCTCGT
>CAIQXC010000655.1 GCA_903875675.1 Akkermansiaceae bacterium | reverse complement strand
GCTTCCGTGGAGGAGCTGGAGGATAACCCAAGTTGCCCGTTCCTTTGCGCTTCGCCTGATGGCAAGCGGATCTACTTCACGGATCGCTGGGGGCCGGATCGCCATCACTACCTTTGCGAGGATGACGGGGAGATAGAGACTTGGCAAGTGCCGGGTTACCGCTAAGCTGCCACCATGGGTGACGCGATTTCTCTAACATTTCTTGGGACGGGCACCTCGGTGGGCGTGCCGGTGATTGGCTGCGAGTGCCGGGTGTGCCGCTCGTCGGACCCGAGAAACCGGCGCTTGCGGGCGTCGGTGTGGTTGCGAGCTGGGGGGGTGAGTTTGCTGGTGGATTCCGGGCCGGATTTGCGCCAACAGGCACTGCGGGAGCGGATCTGTGAGGTTGACGGAGTGCTCTACACTCATGCGCATTTGGATCATGTCGCGGGCTTTGACGACTTGCGGGCGTTTTGCTGGAGGCGCAGCGAGCCACTGCCGATGCATGGGACGGCCGAATGTCTGGCGAGCTTGAAGCAGATGTTTGGCTGGGCATTTTCGCCGGACAACGTCCATCAGGGGTACGTCAAACCCGCTGCACGGGTGGTGGACGGTCCCTTTAGCTATGGGGCATTGCGGGTCACTCCCTTGCCCGTGGAGCATGCAGCCATGGAGACCATCGGCTATAGGTTTGAGATGCCAGGCGCACGCAGTCTGGCGTATTTGCCGGATGTGAAGCGCATCCCGCCCACCACCATGGATTTGCTCCGCGGAGTGGATGTGCTGGTGCTCGACGCGCTGCGACCCGCGCCCCACCCCACGCATTTTTCGCTGGATGAGGCCCTGGCTGCGGCGGCGGAGAGTCAGGCAGGGGAGACGTGGTTGACGCACTTGGGCCATGAAAACGAGCATGCGGAATTGGCTGCGGCCCTGCCGCCACAGGTACGGGTGGCCTGGGATGGATTGCAGGTTTCGTTGGCTCCTCTGACAGCTGGTCTTGCATGATTCAGAAATCCGGTCATGCTTCCGCGCATGAGATATTTTGCTGTGCTCTTGATGGGTCTGTGCGGGCTCGCGTCGCTGGCAGCGGCACCGCTCGGCCCCAACGAGGTGGCGGTCCTTTTCAACAGCGCCGTGCCGGAATCCGTGAAATTGGCCGAGACCTACCGTGAGGCGCGCCACATCCCCGAGGCTAACCTTATCGGCCTCAAAATGCCCGTGACTGCCGATATTTCACGCGCCGATTACGTCGCCACCATTCAAAACCCGCTGCGCCTCGAATTTGACAAGCGCCGCTTCTGGCAACGCGCCAAGGATAGCAACGGGACCACCGGTCCTCTCTCCAATCAAATTCGCGTGCTGGTGACTCTGCGCGGAGTGCCTCTGCGCATCCAGCCGGAGCCAGACACCAAACCGCCCAATGATGCAGCCAAAGACCCCGTCGGCAGCCGTGACGACGCAGCCGTGGATTCCGAGTTGTCCCTCTTCGGCGTCGATGCCCTGCCAATCAAGGGCGCTCTGCCCAATAAGTATTTCAACAGTCAAAAATCCATCAGCGAGGCAGATCTCCCGTTGCTCGTGCTCACCGCCCGCATCGATGCAGCGAGTTCCGCCACCTGCGAGCGCATGATCCATGATGCCGTGGAAACCGAGGCCAACGGCCTGTGGGGCCGGGCCTACGTCGATATCGCCAACAAGCATCCCGAGGGCGACAAGTGGCTCGAGGGCGTTGTCACCCAAAACCTCGGTGCCGGTATCCCAACCGTGGTGGACCGCTTCAACGACACCCTGCCAAAAAACTATCCGATGAACGAGGCCTCGCTCTATTATGGCTGGTATGACTGGAATTTGAGCGGGCCGTTCCTCAATCCCAAGTTTCACTTCCGCAAGGGCGCGGTGGCCATGCACCTGCATTCGTTCAGCGCCGAACAATTGAGGGATCCCAGCAAAAACTGGAGTGCAGGTTTGTTGGAAAAGGGTGCCGCCGTGACCATCGGCAATGTTTATGAACCCTATCTCCAACTCACCCATCAATTTGATATCATCCACAAGCGCTTGCTGGCCGGTTTTACATGGGTGGAAGCCGCTTGGATGGCCATGCCGGTGGCCTCTTGGCAGGCCATTGTGCTGGGCGACCCGCTGTACCGTCCGTTTCTGCATTTTGACGCCACCAACAAACATCTGAAGGAGGACAGTGAGTTTGTGGCACTGCACTTGGCAGCTATCAAGTGGGGCGACAAACCTGACGAAATGCGCAAACAATTGCAAGACGCCTCCGAACGAATGAAAAGCGGCACCCTTTCCGAGGCCATCGCACTGCGCCTCGTCGAAGGTGCCAAGCCCGCCGAGGCCGCCGTCTGGTTCCGCAATGCCAAGGACCACTTCACCAAACCCGAGGACAAACTGCGCCAGGACTTTAACCTCATCGCCATTCAACGTTCATTACCTAACGGAAAATCCCAGGCCGTCCAGGCACTTCGCGAGGCCAAGACCCGCTACGGCTCCATTCCAGAGGCTGATGGGTTGTCCGCCTGGCTCGACATCCTGGATCCGCCAGCGCCACCACCCGCAGTCCCGGCCGCGACCCCGCCGCTAGATCCGCCTCCTGCCAAGACCCCTCCTTCCAAGACCCCAGGGAAAGTCACCCCGTCCAGATCGAATCAACGCTGAGCGCCCGCTGAGTTATGACCTATCTGTTTTTGATGGAAACCATTTGGCACCCGCCGCTGGCGTTCGAGGAACGCGTGCTGGCTGCCCTGCCTGCCGAATTGGAATTGCAGGCGCTGTGGTTTGGTGGTGCCTTTGGCAGGGATTTTCGTAGTACCGATGGGCGGGCAGTTCGCATCGTCCAGTTTGGTGAGTGGAATCGCGGGGCCGGCCCGGATTTCTTTCAGGCGGCTGTGGAAATTGATGGAATGGTCAAGACCGGAGCCTTGGAGATCGACCCCGATGCCGCCGCTTGGGAAGCCCACGGCCATGCCGCCAATCCGGCATTCAGCAACGTCGTCCTGCACGTGATCTTTCAGGACGAAGCCCGCAAAACCTTCACCCGCACCTGTGAGCATCGCGATGTGCCCCAAGTGCTCATTTCCGGCCACCAACTCGCCGATGCCCTCAACCGCCCGCCGCGTGAGGTCGCCATCGCCCATCCCGGACGCTGCGTCCACCCTCTCAAACAACTCCCCGCCAGCGCCCTCACCAACTTGTTCGACGAGGCAGCTCGCTTCCGCGCATCCGCCAAGGCCCGCCGTTGGTTGCGCAGCGCCGACGCCCATGGCCGCGATGCCGCGCTGTTCCAGTCCACTGCCGAGACGCTCGGCTACGGCGGCAATGCCCTTGCTCTGCGCTTGCTCGCCCAGCGACTGCCGCTGGCTGTCCTCAAGAACGACCCGGCGGCGGCTGAGGCAATCCTCTTTGGTGCCGCTGGCTTCCTCGCGCCTAACCTCCACGAACAAGCGCCGCCCGACACCCGCGAGTACTTGCGCGGCCTGTGGGAAACCTGGTGGAAACATCGCACCCATTTTGAGGTGACCCCGCAGCGGGCCATCCCTTGGCATCTGCATGGCCAACGTCCCGCCAACCATCCCCACCGGCGCATCGGCGCTCTCGCCGCCCTGCTCGCCGAATGGCCCGCCTACCGCCGCCTCGCGCTGGCCCGGCCATTCAAAGTCAAGCCGCTGTTGGATTTTCTGCAATCCCTTGAGCACCCGTTTTGGTCCCATCGGCATACTCTCACCTCCGCCCACACCGCCCACAAGCTCGCCTTGTTTGGCCGCAGCCAGGGCTTGGAATTGCTCGCCAACCATCTCATCCCCCTCGCCCTTCACGAGGATGCCATTTCCTTCAAGGACTACCACAAGTTGCGCCATTCCGCTCCCAATGAAAAAGTCCGACGTTGCGCCATCCGCTTGTTTGGCTCCATCGCCCTTGCTCAGCCGTGGTTGCGCCGCGTCTCCCATCATCAGGCACTGCTCCAGATCTATCATGACTTCTGCCTCGAGGATTTCTCCGACTGCCACCAATGCCCGTTCCCCGAGCAACTCACCCAATGGAAATAGCCACCATCACCATCCGCCTCAACGGCCAACAGCACCCGCTCGCCGCCCCGCTTTCCCTCGCCGCCCTCCTCGATTCCCTCGGCCTAGCCGACAAACCGGTGGTCATCGAACTCAACGAAGCCGTCGTCTTTCCCCGCGACTACCCCCTCACCTTCGTGTCCGACGGCTCCCGTTTGGAAGTGGTGACCCTTGCTGCCGGCGGCTGATATCTCCTCCTCATGATTCATGCGCCGGCCTAGCAAGGAAGAGTCTCAAGGTCTCAAGGTCTCAAGGTCTCAAGGTCTCAAGGTCTCAAGGTCTCAAGGTCTCAAGGTCTCAAGGTCTCAAGGTCTCAAGGTCTCAAGGTCTCAAGGTCTCAAGGTCTCAAGGTCTCAAGGT
>CAIQXC010000654.1 GCA_903875675.1 Akkermansiaceae bacterium | reverse complement strand
GGCAGCTTTCATGGCCGGCAGCAGGGTGGCGGACAGCAGCGTGTATGCATCGGCGCTCATTTTCAGGACCCGCTCGCGAATGGCAGCAAGGCAGCGGGTCGGTGTCATCCCTGAGGCGTCTGCGGCCTTGCGACCGCTTCGCCGCAACCGCATCAGTCCGCCGACGCGCACTTGGAAGAATTCATCAAGGTTGGAAGCGGTGATGGCTAGAAACTTCAAACGTTCTAACAGGGGTAATTCGTCGCGAAGAGCTTCGTTGAGCACGCGCTGGTTGAACTCCAGCCAGGATAGTTCGCGGTTGAGGTAAGGGGCCATGAGGGGGAGCGATAGTTAAGACGCAAAACCGCCAGATGCAAGACGCAAGAGGAAGAAGTGCGATGCTCCGCCCAACGGCCCCGGCTCTTGTTTTGGAGCGCAGCCGTCTTGTGCCTTTCTAACTATCCTCATCTATCACAACACTGAGACCGAAGACTTGTTCAAACAAATCGGCTTTGGATGCCATCGCTAGGCGCTCGACCGCGGCATCCGCGATGCTCGGCAGCCGCAGGCGCAGCTTGCTCGCCTCGCGACGAATCTCAATTTGTGATACCCGCTGGGCATGGGTGCGCTCGAGGGCGTCGGCCACCCGAAGTAGAGCGGCAAGCTTGGAGACGCGGATGCGCTCATCCGTGGTTAGTGCACTGTAGCTCGGGTGATCAAGGCGCGGCCCGGAATGCCGGTGGTAGCGGGCGATGAGCGCCACCAAGGTAACGTCTAAGCGGTCTAACCCGAAAATTTCCGAGTTGAGGATGATATATTCCGAATGTTTGTGGTGGGCGCGGGGACTGATGTAGGTGCCGACCTCATGCAGGATGGCTGCCACTTGCAGCAACAGGCCATCGTGGGGCGTGAGTTGGTGCAAGGGGGTGAGTTCATCGAAGAAGCGCCCGCAGAGGGCCGCGACATGCTCGCCGTGGCTCGGATCGGATTGGTAGCGCTCGGCGAGGATTCGGGCCGAGCGAATCACTTCCTCGGCGAAGTTTCCAGTTAGATCGCGTGACAACAGCAGGTCGTGCAACAGCCCCTGCTCGTATTCTGTTGCCGGAATGTGGATGGCTTCCAGCTTGAGTGATTCGGCGATGGCCAAATTAATCTCAAGCGCGGGCACCAGGGCCTCGGCAGTTTGATAGTCGAGTTGGAAGCGTTTGACGGATTCCACATCGCTGAGCATTGACGTCTCGGTGGTGAACTGGCGCAGCACTCGAACCGGGCAGAGCGGTTGGCTTTGGAACATGCGGGCGGCCACGGATTGAATCTCATCGCCAATGAGGATGAGCCCGTTGATAGAGACATCGGAGAAGTCGAAGCGGATCTGGGCGAGGTTGCCCGATACGTGTTCGCGGATGACCCGCAGCATCGTGGGGCCCTCGGCATGCGAACCCTCGACAGCCTCGCGGGTGCGGTGCGTGCCCATCCGATAGCTCGTGTAGCGGGTGATGAGCCCGTCTTGAAACAACAGGGCGCGGGTGTTGCCGGGGCCCACATGCACCACCAGCGTGGTGTTTTGGCGCAATTCCGGCAGATTCTGGAGGCGGCGCCTCGTCTTCAGATAGATCAGGCGCGTCATTTCGCCATCGTCGATAATGGCCACCCGCAGGCCGCAGGCGATGCGGATACGGTTCATCACGGTTTCGTGGTTGCTCGCCTCACTGAGGATGTTAGTCGTCGCTGCCCGGGTCACGTCGTGCGGATCGAGACCAAGCTCAGACAGTGACTTTTGATAACCCTTGATGATCGACACCACCCGTTCCGTCGTTGCTTGGCTCACATTGCCGAAGCGGAAAATGTCCCGGGCAATCGGCGCGGGTTGTTCAAGGAAATCCAGCGGAACCAGTGTGCCGTTGGCATTTCGCTCGGCTACCATCATCGATACCGAGCTCGCTCCAACGTGCAGCGCGCTCAGCAGCGTGAGCGGACTGGCGGGCTTGGCTCGCAATTTTCGGGTGCGCGGCATGCCCCAATCACAATCAAAAACCACCGCCGGAGCAATCGCGATCTTAGAATCGGACCATTTCTTTGCCGTTCAAATACAATCCGCCTGATCACGACGCAGGACCAGAGATCGAATTTGCGGGTTCTCGCGACATCTGCGGCTGCTCCTGGTGCGACGATGTGAGAGACATTCGATGTTCCACCCCGGTTGGACAGCCCCCCCCGTTTCCAGTGGGATTTGTAGCGGGCGGCTTCGGCCTTGGCGAGCGAATTGAGAGGTATGGGTTGCATGTGGTGGCGTGTTCCCGCAGTCCTACAGATCTTGGATGCGCTCTACCGGCAGGCCGGTGGCCAGCGAGATGGTGGCGGGCTCAATTCCGAGCGCCTTCATGCCCGCCGCCGCCTTGAGCAATCCCAGAGTTTTACCCTCGGCACGCCCCTCGGTCTGGCCCTCGGCGCGACCTTCGGCGAATTTGCCGCTCATCAGGGTGCGTTCCCGGCTCACCAAGTCCCAGAACGAGTCGTAACGCTCCAACTGCGCCGGACTGAACCCGCATTCTTCGGCGATGCTCATGGCCTTGCGCAGCGGTTCGGTGATGCCCACTTGTTCGCGGAATTCCTCCACGGTGGCGTGCCCCTGGGTGCCTGCGTGGCCGGCTTCTTTCAGGAACTTCAACCAGGCCCAGCGCAGCTTGCGTGCCTCCTTCGGGCGGGTCTCGCGGTATTTCGGCAACTCGATAAACACGAGTCGCAAGCCTTCTAACACGCGCTCCGGCCTGCCCGACTCCACGATCCGGTAGTCGTGATAATAAGTGTCAGGGTCGGGTTCATAGGTGTCGTCGAGGATGCTCAGGCCGTAAACCGGGCAGAGCATTTCGTAGCGCTCGCCTTTTTCCAATTGGCGCACATAAGCCTTGCTGGCATTGAACAGGACCCGTTGCAAAAATGCATTCGTCCAGGCCATCTGCATCTCCACGATGAATTGTCGGCCGTTGGCATCCTTGCAGCGCACGTCCACGATCGAGTTTTTGATCAGCGGGATATCCGGCACCTGCTCGCCGGGAAGATATTCGAGCGAGACGATGAACTCGCTCTCGTTCTCGAAGGGCAACACCCCGTTGAGAAATTCCCGCAGAATCTCCGGGTGCTCACCGAAAATCCGTTTGAACACCATGTCACTGCGGGGGTCGAGAAAGCGTGTCATCTGCCCAAGGATTAGCAGCCGGTACTCCGCCTGTCAACGGTGTGCCTTCCCGCTGGCCCACCGCGACGTTCCGATGGTCCGATCGGACCAGCAAAATGTCGCGTCGCTAGGAGTGTCTGGGATTCGATTGGTCCGGTGAAAGCAGAGGGGTGAATCAGGAAGCCGCTCGACGTTTCTATCAGGCTGGCCTTGGTTCTCTCCGGGCACTCGAGCCATCGGGCGGCGTGGCTGGCTGGACAGTGAGCGAGAGAGTCACAGGCTCAAGGAATCTTATTGAAACCTCACTGCGTAGGTCTTGCCGGCCGGACCGGTGGCGCTCAGCACCGTCTTGCCGGCGCAGGTGACTGTGACTTTTTGCTGATCGCCGTCGCGCTCGACGAGTAAATCCCATGTGTGACCGAAGGCACGCAAGTCGCGCAAGGCCATGCGAGGCCAAGCCTTGGGCAGCCATGGCGTGCATTCGAACGAGTCCAGGCCGGTGGGGACGATGCCGAAGAGGCCTTCGGTGAAGACGCGCGGATAGAGTGAGCCGGGGCAGAGCATATCAATGGCGTCTTCGTCGGGATAGGGGCCCTTGCAGCCGAAGATCTGGGTCTGGACCACCCTGCGTGTTAGATCGAGGGCTTCCTCGGTTTGGCCGGCTTTAAACAAGGTGCGCAGGGCATAGTATGTCTCTCGGCCCCATTCGGTTGGGCGAGTGGACTCCGCCAGGATATCGGCGCCATCCATGCGGTTCGGCCAAAGCTTGTTAGATACCAGAGCGGCGACGGTGCCGTCCTTGCGTTCGGAGATGCCCATGGCCAGGGGCAGCAGGATCCAGCCGCGCAGGGTGGTATTATCCTTGTAGTAACGATAGGTGTGGAAGCCTTCGATTTCAGCGCCAAAGTACGCCTCGATGCCTTTGCG
Organism: Akkermansiaceae bacterium; assembly: GCA_903875675.1. GTDB lineage: Bacteria > Verrucomicrobiota > Verrucomicrobiia > Verrucomicrobiales > Akkermansiaceae > Luteolibacter. Next base: position 332 of record CAIQXC010000654.1, on the reverse strand, counting down.
CAAGGCGTCGGCGCGTTGGTTGAAATCCGCGGCCAGTGGCTTGTTGAGGGCCTTGGCGAGGTGGGCGGCCTGGCGGTAGCCGGCGTAGGCGAGGGCGGATGTGCTCAGGTTGGCCTTGCCGGTCGGATAGCGGTCTTCCATCTCATCGGTCTGGGATGCGACGATGGCATCTGGGGTGGTGTGGCTGAGGACCGAGGCCGCGCTGAATTCTATCAGCGGCCACAATTCCGCGGCCGCGGCCCGGTCGCCTTGAAATAGCAAGAATTTAGATAGGCCGTAAAGGACCATGGCATCGTCGCCGCGTTCCTTTTGGGTGAGGTTGAGTGCTGGGC
>CAIQXC010000653.1 GCA_903875675.1 Akkermansiaceae bacterium | reverse complement strand
GTCCTTCCCATTATCAATATCCTGCTGACCGGTGCCGTGCTCTTCTTCGTGATCACCGCCAGCCAGTTGCCAGTCTGATTTTTTCAGCATCGCTGGCCATTTTAAAGAGCCGTTCTGCCAATTCCGCGGGACGGCTCTTGACGTTTGTGCGATGAGGGTTCATGCTCCGCGCATGTCTTTGAAACTTACCGACGCCAACTTTCAATCCGAAGTCATCAACTCCGATCTGCCCGTCTTGGTCGATTTCTGGGCCGAATGGTGCGGGCCCTGCAAAATGATCGGCCCCGTCCTCGAGCAAGTCGCCACCGAGCTCGACGGCCAAGCGAAAGTGGGCAAGCTCAATGTGGATGACTCTAACGAGCTGGCCGCCAAATACAACGTGCGTTCCATTCCCTTGCTGTTATTTTTCAAGAATGGCGAGGTCAAGGACCAAATCGTCGGTGCCAACGTCACCAAGGAGATGCTCAAGGCGAAATTGCTCGCCCTCGCGTAATCGGCTTGAGGTCGGGATGGTGGTTAGGATTGCCAAGACGCCGCATTTGATGAATGCTCCGCGTCCATGAAAATGCACCGTCTCCTCGCAGAAGCCGCCTCTGCCATCGCCAAGTCCGTGTTTCGCGAACACCGCGTGCTCGATCATGCCTTGGCCGAGGCCTTTGAGGAAAACCCGAGGTGGGGCAAACGCGACCGCAGCTTCATCGCAGAGACCGTGTTTGAGGTGGCTCGCTGGCGGCGGGTGCTCGGATTTCTAGCTGATAGTGAGGAAACCACCGCGCTGTGTGCCGCCCAATGGGTGCGCATGGGCTTTGAGCTTCCGGAGTGGTGGGCCTACCGCGGCACCAGTCCCGCAGAAATGGCTGCGCGGGAGGGGGAATTGGCCGTTCAAGCCCGGGCTGTGCGCGAGTCGATCCCGGATTGGCTGGATGCTCTCGGAGAGAGTGAACTCGGAGCGGCATGGGATGCGGAACTCGCCGCCCTCAACCAGCGTGCCGCGGTTTTCTTGCGGGTCAATACGCTCAAGGCCAGTGGTGAAGAGATTATTGCTTGGCTGGCAGCCTCCAATATTGAGGCTGCAGTGGTCCCTGGCTTGCCCGACGCCTTGGTGCTGGCCCCCGGCAAATCCTTGCCCAAGGCCATGCGCCTCGATGGCCGCGTCGAGATCCAGGACGCCGGATCGCAAATGATCGCCCCTCTGCTGGATCCGCAACCCGGTGAGCGCGTCATCGACGCCTGCTCCGGTGCCGGCGGCAAATCCCTGCACCTCGCCGCCCTGATGGGCAATGACGGCCGCGTCTTCGGCATGGACGTCGATGCCAAAAAACTCGTCGAGCTGGAGCGTCGGGCCAAGCGCGCCGGTGCCACCTGTGTCAAGTCCAAGGCCATCACCCCCGCCACCACGACGGATTTCGCAGCGGTGGCCGATCGCTTGCTCATTGATGCGCCATGTTCGGGCCTGGGCACCTTGAAACGCCAGCCTGACCTAAAATGGCGCCTCAAGCCCGCTCAACTCGAGCGATTGCGCGGGATCCAGACGGATCTATTGGATCAATACCCAGCCATGCTCAAGCCGGGCGGACGGCTCGTGTATGCCACCTGTTCGATCCTGCCGTCGGAAAACCGCGCGGCCGTTGACCGGTTGTTAGAGAAGGGCGGATTCAGGTTGTTGGACGAACTTCCGCTGTCTCCGGCTGCCACTGGCTTTGACGGTTTCTATGCTGCGGCGCTGGTGAAAGCGTAGGCTAAGCCGGTTGATAGACCTGGGCACCCTTGGTCACGAATTCCTGGCTTTTTTCCGCCATTCCTTTGGCCAGCGCTTCTTCCTCGGCGATGCCTTGTGCGGCGGCGTACTGGCGGACGTCCTCGCTGATCTTCATCGAGCAGAAGTGGGGCCCGCACATCGAACAAAAATGGGCGGTTTTGGCACCTTCCTGGGGGAGGGTTTCGTCGTGATAGAGGCGGGCGGTTTCCGGGTCGAGGCCGAGGTTGAACTGGTCCTCCCAGCGAAATTCGAAGCGCGCCTTGCTGATCGCATTGTCGCGGTACTGGGCACCCGGGTGGCCTTTGGCCAGATCAGCGGCGTGGGCAGCGAGTTTGTAGGTGATGACGCCGACCTTGACGTCCTCCTTGTTCGGAAGGCCGAGGTGTTCCTTGGGCGTGACATAGCACAACATGGCGCAGCCGTACCAGCCGATCATGGCGGCACCGATGCCGGAGGTGATGTGGTCGTAGCCCGGGGCGATGTCGGTGGTTAGAGGCCCGAGGGTATAGAATGGGGCCTCGTGGCACCATTCGAGTTGTTTGGCCATATTCTCCTCGATCAGGTGCATGGGCACGTGGCCGGGTCCTTCGTTCATCACTTGCACGCCCTTGGCCCAGGCACGGGTGGTTAGTTCGCCCTGCACTTCCAGTTCGCCGAATTGGGCGGCGTCGTTGGCATCGGCGATGGAGCCGGGGCGCAGACCGTCGCCGATGGAGAAGGCGACGTCATAGGCGGCGCAGATATCGCAGATATCATCCCAGTGGGTGTAGAGGAAGTTTTCCTGATGGTGGGCGAGGCACCATTTGGCCATGATCGAGCCTCCGCGCGAGACGATGCCGGTCATGCGTGAGGCGGTCATCGGCACGAAGCGCAGCAACACCCCGGCATGGATGGTGAAGTAATCGACGCCTTGCTCGGCCTGCTCGATGAGGGTGTCTCGGAACAATTCCCAGGTGAGATCCTCGGCCTTGCCATTGACTTTTTCCAGTGCCTGATAGATCGGCACCGTGCCGATGGGTACCGGCGAATTGCGCAGGATCCACTCGCGGGTGGCGTGGATGTTCTTGCCGGTGGACAGATCCATCACGGTGTCCGCGCCCCACTTGGTGGCCCAGCGCATTTTTTCGACTTCTTCCTCGATGGACGAGGCGACGGCGGAATTGCCGATGTTGGCATTGATTTTGACCAGGAAATTGCGGCCGATGATCATCGGTTCGAGTTCCGGGTGGTTGATGTTGCAGGGGATGATGGCGCGGCCGGCGGCGACCTCACTTCTAACGAACTCGGGGGTGATCTCTGCGGGGATGCGCTGGGGGAAACGGCTGAACACGCTCGGCGTGTACGGGTTTGGGCCCCTGGATGTTGAATCTTGGATCTGGGATTCCTGGGCGGATCCCAAATGCTGTTTTGCCAGATCATTGCGGATGATGTCGTTTTTCAAATCCGCGATGTGTGCCGGGAGATTGGCAATTTTGAGGTTCTCACGAATGGCGATAAACTCCATCTCCGGCGTGATGATGCCTTGCCGGGCGTAGTGGAGTTGCGTTACGGGCGAGCCTCCTGCACCCCGCTTGATCGCCCGCAACGGCTGGCGGCGCTGGCCACTGAGCCCGGGAAATTCCACAAAGCGGCCGGAACGCTCAGACTGTGAGGCAAACTCAGCGTGCTTGTCTGTTAGGTAACCGTTGTCTTGGGCCGTGACGGGTCGGCCGTCATAAGCCTCAACGTCGCTGCGGGCGACTATCCACTCGTGCCGCAGCGCGGGCAGCCCCTGCTCGGAGCTGCCGGTGAATGCCGGATCGCCCCACGGGCCGGCGCAATCATACACGCGCACCGCTGGATTCGTCTCCACGCGGCCGCTGAAGCTGATGGTGTCGGAGAGGGCAATCTCGCGCATCGGCACCTGCACGGTGGGATGCAGGGTGCCTCCGACGTAGATGCGGGTGGAGGCGGGCAGGGGAGTGCGGCTGCTGGGGGCGTCTGCAATAGTGGCCGTGGCGGGGTCTTCGGGGCGGATCATGGCGGAAAATGGGGGCAGGAAATGGGGCGGATTGGCGGTGGTGAAAAATCAAAAAAGCCGTGCGGGACAGGCACGGCCGGGGGAGGGAAACCAAGTTTCGACTCCCTCCGGCGGCATGACCCGCGTCAGGTTCGGAGGGTCTTTTCCGCGCGTTGGAAAATCTCAGCCCGGTGATCGCCCGGCGCCCCTGTCGTGTGTAGGCGGCCAGCATCGCCCGAAACTTGCCGCTTGCAAGGCGGAAGTTCAGACGGAAGGCGTCAGACCTACCCACTAGCTTCTGGCCAAATCAGCGTGGCACGTCTCCCGTTCAGGAACTTGACTGCTGCAACACGGATTCTGGTTTTTAAGGAACCTCGTTGGCTTGGCCGACGGGTTGTCCCGTGATAAAGGGGAGGAGAATGTTGGTATCCAGAATTTGCCTTACTGTCGGTGGAAGAATTTAGCGACGGCTTCGCTGCGGGAGTGAACGTGGAGTTTGGAGTAGATATGTTTCACGTTCATGCGGATGGTTTCGATGCTCAATGCCAACTGGTCGGCGATCTCCTTGTAGGCGCCACCGCGAGCCAATAACTCGAGTACCTCTCGCTCCCGCGGCGAAAGCCCGGGCAACTCGGAGGCCCCGATATCCAGTTGGTTGAAATGGCGTACCACTTGGCGGGCGATCGTGCTGCTCATCGGCGCGCCTCCCTCATGAACCTGCCGGATCGCGTCGATGACTTCCGCACTGTCGGCACGCTTGAGCAGGTAACCATTGGCTCCGGCCCGCAGCGATTGGAAGATTTTCTCACTCTCCTCATACGACGTGAGCATCAGGAATTGGAGGTTGGGACAGGAGGCGCGCAGTCGCCGCAAACACTCGATGCCGTCGAGGCCAG
>CAIQXC010000652.1 GCA_903875675.1 Akkermansiaceae bacterium | reverse complement strand
GTAGGTTTCGGCGTCGCTGGTGTGGATGTAGCGGCTGGGGGAGATGTTGTAGTCGTTTTTCTTCAGCTCCGCGTGATCGACGATGCGGCTGAGTTTTTCCTCTTCCTTCCAGCCGATGAGGATATCGGCGATGCGCTGGATGCCGGCGTCCGGGATGAAGTTTTTGGGCGAGCCTTTTTCAAAGATCTGGCTGGCATTGACGAGGAAGACCTTGCCCTTGCGGTTCTTCGGCTTGGCCGCGTGCAGGAACAGGACGATGCCGGGGGCGCTGGTGTTGTAGAAGAGATTCTCCGGTAGATAGAGCACGCTCTCGACGAGGTCCTGATCGACAAACCACTGGCGCACGGTCTTTTCCTTGTTGTCGCCGGCATTGCCCGAACCACGGGAGACGGCACCGGTGTCGAGCACCACGGCGGCGCGGCCGGTGGCATTGAGGCTGGCGGACATGTGCTGGACCCTGCCCCAGTCGGCGGAGGATTTCCCAGGGAAGCCAGCACCGGCGGGGAAGCGGTCGAGTTCGTCGTTGTCGTAATCCGCCTCGGTGAACCAGTCCTGGTTCCACATGGGATTGGCGACGACCCGGTCAAACGTCCGGAGCTTGCCCTTTTTGCGGAATTTCGGGTTTTTAAAAGTATCGCCGATCTCGATGGTTCCCTCCATGTCATGGATGATCATGTTCATGCAGGCCATGGCCCAGGTATCGGCGATGTATTCCTGGCCGTAGAGCTTGAGCGGGGAAACCTTCGTTTCGTTTTTACCGCTGCGTTTTTTGCCCTTGGTTTGCTCCTCCATGGCAATCTCGCACTTGATCAGCAAACCGCCCGAACCACAGCAGGGGTCGTAGATTTCCATGCCGGGCTCGGGCTGGAGTACTTTGGACATGATGGTGCCAACCTCGGGCGGGGTGTAGAACTCGCCGGCACTCTGGCCGCCGCCCTCGGCGAACTTGCGGATAAGGTATTCGTAACTCTTGCCGATGATGTCGGCCTCCACGTCCTCCAGCCCGAGGCGCTTGGTGCTGATGGCTTCTATCAGGTTGGAGAGGCGGTCGTCATCGATGTCACGCTGGCCGTGGGTGGTCGCATTGAAATCGACGCGGTCGATGATGCCCTGCAAGCCCTGGTTTTCCTTGGCGATGGCCCGCATGTGGGAGGTGACGCCTTCGCCGATCTTGTCGGAAAGTTTCCTGATGACCGACCAGACCGGCTGCTCGGGATCGCCCGGCATGAGCGGCAGGTAAAAACGGACGAGCTTGTGGTCGGACTTGGCGAGCTGGAATGCCTTTTTCCGCGACCCCACCTCGGCGGCAATGCGGTTCAGCTCGTCATCGAAAACATCGCAGAGGCGCTTGGTGAAGATCAGAGGGAGGATGAAATCCTTGTATTTCGGCGCATCCTTGGCCCCGCGGATGGAGCACGCGGCGTCCCAAATCCAGGATTCAAGGGATTTGTTTTTTTCGGGTTTGGCCTTCTTGGGGGCGGCTTTGGATGATTTCGGCATGAACAAAGGAAAGCTAACAGTCAGGACTTCCAAGGGAAGAAGAAAGCGGTGAATTGGGGTTTCCCCGCGCCGTGGCCTCCAAGCCCGTCACTTCATCGACTTGCTGGAAGGCGACATGGCGGCGGGCGGCGGAAAGCTGGTGGAAAAAATCCATGAATCAACTGGGAGATACGGTCAAAGGGCGAAGGAGATCGGCGATCCAAGC
>CAIQXC010000651.1 GCA_903875675.1 Akkermansiaceae bacterium | reverse complement strand
TGAGGATGCCTTCGGCGGCGATCATGCCGCGAAGGTCTTCCGGGCTGGTTTCGTTGCGGACGAGCAGGACCTTTTCGCCGCGGGCTTCGGCGGCTGCGGCGCGGTCTGCATTCAGATAGATCTTACCTGAGGCAGCACCGGGGCCAGCGGGCAGACCCTTCGCGAGCGGCTTGGCCTTGGCGATTTCCGCCAGGTCGAAGATTGGGGCGAGCAGTTGGTCGAGCTGATCGGCGGGGTTACGCAGCACGGCGGTTTCCCAGTCGATGAGTTTTTCCTTCACCATGTCCATGGAGAACTTGAGGGCGGCGGCGGCGGTGCGTTTGCCGTTGCGGGTTTGCAACATGAACAGCTTGCCTTCCTGAATCGTGAACTCGATATCCTGCACATCCTTGAAATGCTTCTCAAGGATCTGGCGCACCTTGAGCAATTCCGCATACGACTTGGGCATTTCCTTTTTCAAATTAAGCACTGGTTCGGGAGTGCGGACGCCAGCGACGACGTCCTCGCCCTGGGCATTGATGAGGAATTCACCGTAAAATTCGTCGGTGCCATTGGCCGGGTTGCGGGTGAATGCAACGCCGGATCCAGAGGTGGTGCCGGTGTTGCCATAGACCATGGCTTGCACGTTGACGGCGGTGCCCCAAGCGGCGGGGATGTTATATTTGCGGCGATAGACGATGGCTCGGTCGTTCATCCACGAGCCGAAGACGGCACCGGCGGCACCCATGAGTTGCTGCCAGGGATCGGTGGGGAAGGATTGGCCACTGCGAGCCTTGACGAGTGCCTTGAAGCGCTTGACGAGTTCCTGATTATCGGCGGCGGAGAGGTCGCTATCGATGATGTTCTCGCCGTGTTGTTCGTGTTTGTAGGTCTCGATGACGGTTTCAAACGGCTCGTGCTCTTCACCTTCGAGCTTCTGCACGCCCATGACCACGTCGCCGTACATCTGAATGAAGCGGCGGTAGCAATCCCAGGCGAAGCGCTCGTTATTCGTGGCAGCGGCCAAGGATTGGACGGTGTCGTCATTGAGGCCAAGATTGAGAATCGTGTCCATCATGCCGGGCATCGAATCGCGGGCACCCGAACGCACCGCCACCAGCAGCGGAAACCCCTTGGCGTCGCCAAACTTGTAACCCATCAACTTTTCCATGTTGACGATGCCGGCCTTGACCTGGGCCTCGAGCACGGCCGGATAGCTGCGCTGGTTGTCGTAAAAATAGGTGCATACCTCGGTGGTCATGGTGAACCCGGGAGGCACCGGCAGGCCGATGCGGGTCATCTCGGCTAGATTGGCACCCTTGCCGCCTAGCAGCGGCTTCATGCTGCCGTTGCCGTCGGCTTTGCCAGCGCCCCATGTGTAAACGTATTTAGTGGCTTTGGGGGTGGCTGCCGACTTCTTGGTTGCCGGGGCATTCTTGGCTGCGGGCTTTTTGGCAGCTTGCGGGGCGGATTTCTTGGCAGTGGATTTGACTGCCTTTGGTTTAGTGGCCATCGTATTGTTAGGATCTGGGGATGAGTAGGTGCGGTGCGGTGGAAAATTGCAAAAGCACAACCCTCCCGAACCGGCGGGGCCGGAGGCTATCAGGCAAGCCCCGGTTGTCAAGCCAGCACAGCAGGAAATTTCGCCGTGGCTGGCTTCACAGCTTGACAACGGTGGCGTGGCGGTGCCGCTCACTCCATGCCTATCCAAACCAAGATCCGCAGAATTGGCGATTCCCTCGGCATCGTGCTGCCGGAGGAAATCCTGCAATCGCTCCATGTTGGCGAGGGGGACGCTAACAAACAGGCCGGATTGATGGCAGCGACTTGCTGGCCGCCCAAAAAATTCCGTTGCCAAAGGCCGCGAATTGGCAGTCAATACTTGCCGCTGTGAAAAATCTTTCCTTCCTGTTTTTCTTGCTGCTGGGGCTGCCCCTGCCCGCCGCCCCAAGTCTGGCCGACGAACTGCTAGCCAGCTTCCAAGCCAAGACCACCAAAGGCGAAAATGTCGATGCATTGATTGCATCCGTGGCCAATCTGTCCGCCACTGACCTCAGGCGGCTGAGCACGCAGATTGAGAAAATCTGGACGTCCCAGCGCGACAATTACCTGAGCCAAGTGAGCGCCACTGCGAAGACATTGGTAGGCAAGAAAGGCGATGTGCGCCTTCAGATCCGCAAGCATCGGGACGCGTTCAAGGGAGTTTATGCCAAGGGGGACGACGCCATGAAGCCATTGCTCACCACCGTGAGCATGCCCGCAGTCGATGCTCTGCGCAAACTGCTGGAACCCAACCCAGCCCAGCTCATCGAGGCCGGCGGGGAGAAATTGCAAGCGCAGCGCAAACAGGTGCTGGCCTTGGCCAAATTCCGGGATGCCGCCCACAACGCGGTCCTCTTCGTAGCGCATCTGGATTCCACCGGACCTCTGGAAGCCGAGGAAAAATCGGCAGCTGAAGGGATCAGCGGCTTTGAGCGCAACGATTTGAAGATCATCACCCAAAACCGCAAGCTCGCCCAGGATAGGAAGGTCCCGGCTGAAGAAGCCAAAGGCATCGAGGAATGCAATGAACTGCGCATGCTGGTGGGCCTCAACGCCCTCGTGCTCGATCCCAAGCTCTGCGATGCCGCACGCGATCACTCAACCGATATGGCCGAAAAAGGATTCTTCGCTCACGACTCACCCGTCCCAGGCAAAAAATCCCCTTGGGACCGCGCCAAAAACTTCGGCACCTCCGCCTCAGGCGAAAATATCTTCATGGGCAGCTCCGAAGCCCATGCCGCCAACATGGCTTGGTTCTATTCCCCCGGCCACCACAAAAACATGTTCAGCCCGGGTCAGCGCCGCATCGGCCTGGGTTGCTCTGGCAACCACTGGACCGAAATGTTCGGTGGCTGAACCGCCACCCTCAGCGGCCCTCAGCGGCCCTCAGGCGCGGGTTCGTCGCCGAGGAGTTTGTCGAGTTCCATGACTCGTTCCCACGGGCAGCGCCGACGCTGATACTTGCGCCAAACCACATCGCGCAGCGCCCGCCACACGTCCTCTGGGATCGCCGCCGGATCGAGTTTCTCCCAATCCGGGTCGGTCTTGAGCGTGCTCAGAATCGTCCAACGCTCCCCATGGTGGGTCGCCCTAAAATACCTGAGTCCCTCGGCGCTCTGTTCGCGCCATTCGTGGCTTTCCATGCCCTCAGAATACCTCCACGCCCCTACCAACGCAAGCCTCGAACCCGGGGCACCTGATGGAGCCAGCCATAACTTGAACTTCACAGAGGCGGTGCCTCAGACTGGGCGAGAGGCGAAGAGGACTTCGGCGTGAGCTCAGTCGAACGATTTCCGGGAAAGAGCCGTCAGCCAGAAAGCCGGACGCCCCCCCCACAGAACCCTACGAGCCCAATTATGGCATGCGGTTCCTCGCGGTTGTGGGTTCGTTACATGACGGAGGTTAACAGCCCAGCCGGAGTGACCCACAGCTCATCAAAAAAACAGGGAGCTTGCCGGGTTTTGAAGATTTTAAAGTTTGTTGTTGCAATCGGTTCTCAATTAGCCTAGAGTCTGGGCGTGAAGTTTGCAGCCCCAAATGTCCCTGAAACCAGCCAAGCAATGACCCTAAACCAGGCCGGAGTCGGCTGTGATTTGCAGGTTGAAGTATTGAGCGGGTCGGCATGCGAGCGCTTGCGAGAGCTTGGGTTTTGCGAGCAAAGCCAAGTGCGAAAACTCGCCGGCGGGCGGAATCTGATCTGTTCGGTGTGCGGCACCCGGCTGGCGATCAGCCGAGAGTTGGCCGAGCATGTGTTGGTGAAGGCGGCGGGTTGAAATCGAGCCCCCTCCCCCAGTGATGCCCTCGCCCCCCGAAGTAGCTGCGACCCTTGCGCTGATCGGCAATCCGAATGCCGGCAAGACGACTTTGTTTAACGCACTGACCGGTAGCAACCAACGGGTTGGCAATTACTCCGGTGTGACAGTGGAGGTGAAATCGGGAACGTTTTTCACGCCTCACGGACGCAAGTTGCGGGTCCTTGACCTACCGGGCTGCTACTCTCTGCGTGCCGGCTCACTCGACGAACAGGTGGCTGTGGATGCGCTGGCCGGTCGGTTGCCGGGCGAAGCCGCACCTGATCTGGTGGTGTGTGTGGTGGATGCCTCGAACTTGGAGCGCCACCTGCAACTCGCCCTGCAGGTCGTGGAACTCGGCCTGCCCTGTGTGCTGGCACTCAATATGATCGACGTGGCGGAGCGCTCGGGATTGCGCCTCGATCCGGCCAAGCTCGCCTCCGAACTCGGCATCCCGGTGCTGCCGATGCAGGCCAGCGCAGGCAAGGGGGTCATCGAGCTTAAACAAGCACTCCGTTTCCCGTTGCCGCATGCCGCTTCAGCCACCTGGCTCACGGCCGGAGTGGAGCCCGAGGCTGCGCGGCGCGCCTATATCAGCCGTCTGTGCGAACTGGCTGCGCGGCGCTCCGCAGTGCATCAGTGGACACTTTCAGATCGGGCGGACGGCCTGATGCTGCACCCGCTGTGGGGCTGGGTTTGTTTTTTGATGATCCTGCTGGCGGTGTTTTGGTCGATCTTCAGTTTTGCTAGAATCCCAATGGGCTGGATCGAGATGGCCCAAGGGGCGCTGGGAGGATGGGTCTCCTCACTGCTAGCCAACGGGGACCTGCGCTCACTGCTGGTGGATGGGGTGATTGGCGGAGTGGGCGGAGTGGTGATGTTTCTGCCCCAAATTGTTTTGCTCTTTGGATTTATCGGTGTGTTGGAAAGCACCGGCTATAT
>CAIQXC010000650.1 GCA_903875675.1 Akkermansiaceae bacterium | reverse complement strand
TCGAACAGCCGCGCAAAAGACTCGAACGCATCTGGCGCGAAGCATGGCGCCCACCCGACCGACGCCCACCCTGGGCCTGGTGTGAAGATCACATTGCATCCATCCCTTACTCGCCGATTCCAGGACGCTTCCGCTCAGCAAACTCGCCATGGATGCGTGAGCCGATGGAAGCGCTCATGGACCCGAAGATCAGGATCGTGAGTATCATCGCGGCAATCCAAAGCGGAAAAACCAGTGTCGGAGAATTCGGCCTCTGCCACATCATCGCCAACAACCCAGGTCCAACGCTCTGGCTGGACCAAACCGACGATGACGCCAAGGATCAGAGCGAAAGCCGGTTACAAAAGCTTTTCGACGAGTGCCAGCCAGTTAGGGCACTCTATCATGCCAACCGTCACAAGAGGCGCAACACCACGATTCAGTTCGCCAATGGCATGACGCTCTGGGTGCTGGGAGCTAACAATAAGACCAACCTCCAACGCCGTTCGATTCGTTGGCTCGTTTGCGATGAGACATGGCGCTACAAAACAGGTCACATGGCGGAAGCCGAGGCCCGTGTCACCGCGTTCGGTTGGTTAGGCAAGTGCCTGTTCATGAGCCAGGGCGGCGAGGACGACGACGATACCCACCGCAAGCATGAGACGACCGACATGCGGGTGTGGACATTCGCTTGCCCACACTGCCACCAGCGCCAGCCGTTCAAATGGGAACAGGTCGAGTGGAGCAAAGACGCCCGCGACGAGTCCGGCGAGTGGGATTTCCAGCGGGTGCGCGACACCACCATCATGCGTTGCGCGTCCTGCAACCACTATTTTGAGGACTCAGACCGGACGCGCCGCGAACTCAACGCCACCGGATGCTATGTGATAACCAACAAGAACGCGCCGAAGGAAAACACCGGATTCCACTGGAATGCCCTCTGCGCCATGAGCTGGGGACGTTTGGCCGAGCTATATCTCCGCGCCAAAGCCGCCGCCCGCCGTGGTGACGTGTCGCTCATCCAGCAGTTCTATCAAAAGCGTCTGGCGTTGGCATGGCGCGAGTATCTTGAGGACTACAAGCTGGAGATCGTGCCGGGTGGCTATCTCAAGGGGGAAAAGTGGGATGGCGAGGCGGGCGTGGACGCCCATGGGCGCATCATTCCTCCAGGCGAGCCGTCCGTGTGTCCGTTGCGCATACTCACGGTCGATTGCCAGATGGATCACTTGTTCCTCGTCGTCCGTGCATGGGCCATTGACGGATCCAGCCGCCTGATCTGGGACGAGCGTGTTCTGACATTCACGGACGTTCAGACGGTCCAGGAGCGGTTCGGCATCCATCCCAACCTGGTGTTCATCGACGCGGGGCACGCCACCTACGACGTTTATCGGGAATGTGCCGCGCATGGATGGACCGCCCTCATGGGTGACAAGCGGGCGACGTTCACGCACAAGGTAAAGGGCCGCAAATCCATCGAGCGGTTCTATTCGCCGCGCCGCAAGGTGGTGTTGGGCAGGGGTCAGAGTTGTTCGGTGTTCTACTGGTCCAACCTCAACATCAAGGACACGCTCGCCCACCTGCGCCGCAACCAGGACTCGGAAAACGGCCCGGTATGGGAAGTGCCCGATGACATCGACGAGGATTATCTCGCCCAGATGGAAAGCGAGCACCGGATCAAAAAGGGCGGAAAATGGCTGTGGGAACAGATCGGCTCGCGTTTCAATCACTTGTTTGACTGCGAGGCAATGCAAGTCGCCGCCGCCACCATGCTCAAGATTGTCGGGCGTGAGGCGGCCAACCCTGACCCGGTTGACACCCCGGACGGGGAACCATGAAAACTGCACTTCTTCTCATCGCCGTGTCCCTGCTGCTGTCCGCCTGCGCCACGCCGCCGCCCGTCAGCGGCACCTTCGTCACCAAGGCCGGTCAAATCAAGGTCCACCCGGACGGCCGCTTTGAAATCATCATCGAGCC